>CAZWXA010000018.1:0-8879 GCA_964637755.1 uncultured bacterium
CCAGCGCGCCCAGCACATCTGCCAGGAGATCTCCGGCGCCACGACCTCCTCCCGGTCGATCATCAACACCCGCGACGAGCCCCACGCCGACGCCGAGCGCTACCGGCGCCTGCACGTCATCGTCGGCGACTCGAACATGTCGGAGGTCGCGACGTTCCTGAAGGTCGGCACCACCGCCGTCGTGCTCGACATGATCGAGGACGGCTTCTTCGACAAGGACTACTCTCTCCAGTCGCCCGTGCAGGCCATCCGCGACATCAGCCACGACCCGTCGCTCCGGGAGGTGGTGAGGCTCAAGGACGGGCGGACGATCACACCGCTGCAGATGCAGATGGACTACTTCGAGCACGCGGAGCGCTACGCGGAGGTGGTCGGGCCGGACCCCGCGACCAAGGACGTGCTCAAGCTCTGGCGGGAGGTCCTGGAGAAGCTCGAGAGCGACCCGATGCAGCTCGATCGCATGCTTGACTGGGTCATCAAGCGCAAGTGGATCGACGAGTACATGCAGAGCCGCCGCCTGACGTGGCGGGATCCGAAGGTCTCGCTGCTCGACCTGCAGTATCACGATATCCGCCTGAACAAGGGCGTCTACTACCGCCTGCTGCAGCGGGACGCGGTGGAACGGATCACGGACGACGAGTCGATCGCGCGCGCCAAGGACGTGCCGCCCCAGACGACGCGGGCGCGGTTGCGAGGAGAGTTCATCCGCCAGGCCAACCTGAAGAGCAAGGACTACCGCGTCGACTGGGTCTACCTGAAGCTCAACGACCCCGAGCGCGAGACGATCCTCTGCAAGGACCCCTTCCAGTCCCACGACGAGCGGGTCGAGCGCCTCATCCGCTCGTTCTGAGCGGCCTCACTCCTCGTACGCCCCTTCAGGGACGCCTCGCCGGCGCCCGGCGACCCGGGCGCGGTGACCCCCGAGCGCGTCGCTCAGGAACTGGATCGCCCGCTGCTCGGCCCAGAAGGACGGCCGCCAGGGTGGACCCGTGATGAAGCCCACGTGGCCGCCGGCGCGGGTCACCTCGGCCACCAGCCACTTCGAATCGAGCGCGGCCAGGTCGGGCAGCGCGGCGGGCGGCACGAACGGGTCGTCGCGCGAGTTGATCAGCAGGGTGGGCCGCCGGATGCGGGACAGGTACGGCGCCGAGCTGGCGTGAGTCCAGTAGTCCACCTCGCCGGCGAACCCGTTGAGCGGCGCCGTCACGACCCGGTCGTACTCGGCGAGCGTCCGCGCGCGGCAGGCGGCCGCGACGTCGACGAAGCCGGGGTAGAGGCGCGCCTTGAGCCGGACCTTGCGCCGCATGCTCCGCAGGAAATTCGCGGTGTACACGCGGCGGTTGAAGCCCCGGTCGAGGGTTCGGGCACAGGCCACCAGATCGAACGGCACGGAGATGCCGACGGCCCCGCGCAGCACGTGAGGAGCGTCCTCTCCCCGCTCGCCGAGCCACTTCAGCAGGACGTTGCCACCCAGCGAGACTCCCACCGCGCCGAGCCGGATCGACCGCTCGCGCGCGATCAGCCCCCGGATCATCCAGTCGAGGTCATCCGTCTGGCCGGAGTGATAGAAGCGCGGGAGGCGGTTCAGCTCCCCGCTGCACGAGCGGAAGTTCAGGGCCACCGCTCGCCACTCTCGCGCGCGGGCCTCGCTCATCAGCCCGGCGACGTAGTGGGAGCCCGACGAGCCCTCGAGCCCGTGCAGGATCAGGAGGAGCGGACTGCCGGCGGGCCCGTCGAGCCAGTCAACGTCGACGAAGTCGCCGTCCGGGGTTTCGAGGCGCTCGCGCCGGACACCGACCCTGGGGCGCCACCGCAGCAACGGCCCCCACATCGTCTGGAGATGGCCGCTTCGCCACCACCAGGCCGCCGTGTACGGCTCGGCCGCGACTCGCGGGTCAGGGGTCGGGGGCGCCGCGGCGCACACGGATCCGTCGGACGGCCTCGACGACGGGGAGGACTCAGGCCCTCGCACGGACGCGCGCGGCCCCGCGCACGGGCCCGGTGTCATCGACCATCGTCCATCGAGCACCGGGAAGCGGACGCGGGGTCCGGGCGCCGGACCCCGCGAGGTGACCGCGAGACTGTCGCGGGCCTATTCCTGGCCCTGGAGCAGCAACTTCTCGACCTGGGGCGCCAGCTCCCGAGCCCGCTGGTCGAGCTCCGCCTCCGTGAGGTTGGCGATCGGGTGCGGCATGACGATGAACTTGTAGTACGGCTGGCCCCACTGCTCGGCCATGGCGTGGCCGGTCACCTCGAACACGTCGGTGACGATCGAGGCAGAGGGCACGCCCACCTTCTCCAGCAGGATTCCGTCGAGCACACTGCCCGACGAGCAGGACCCTCAGTCGCCGATCCCGGCGACCATGACGTCGCAGGTCGCCCGCAGCTCGTCGATGACCTCCTGGTGGGCCGGCACGCTGGAGTTGTGTTTGCGGAAGATCCGCGCCTCGGCGGCGCCGTACTCGGCCTCGAGGATCGCGCCGATCTTCAGGAGCAGCCGATCGGAGTTGAACTTCGTGTTCTCGATCAGCCCGATCCGCTTGCCCGCAAGCGAATCCGGGCGCGGCGCGTAGGTGATCACCGGCTGCGCCGCTGCCTCCACGGTGGGATCGAGGACTTCCAGTCTGTTCATCGGGGCCTCCTGATCTCCTTCGTCACGCTCTGGGACGACCGCCGGCTCGCCCATCCGGGAATGTACGCGGAGAACGCCCCGGCCCCGCCGCCCGCGGCGACGACGAGGATGTCGTCGGACGACTCGACCAGCGGGCGCATGCGGGTCTCGTCGCCCGGCAGGATCGCGCCCGTCATGCGCTGGGTGCGCTTGAGGTGCGCATGGGAGTTGTGGGTGTGCTCGAAGACGAACTTCCGGATGTCCCCCTTCTGCCAGCCGTCGCGTGCGATCGTGCGCGTGTGCTCGCCCGCGAGCACGATCACGTACTGGGGCTGGCCCATCACGTTGCCGGAGATGCGCATGTCGTCGGCGAGGGTCGTCAGGACCCCCTCGGCCGTGCTCGAGAGCTGGTTGTAGACCTGGTGCGGCGCCTCGGCCGCCATCACCGTCACCGTGCTCTGCCCGGGCTCGAATCCGCGCTCCACGTGGAGGGGGACCCACGGACTGTCCGCCTCGTTCTCCGCGACGACGTACGAGAGCTTGCCGGGGTGGCCGAGCGTCCCGCGGTCGAGGGTGCCGGGCCGTGAGCCGCAGACGTTCCTCATGATCAGGCGCACGGCGCGGCCGATGGTGAGGTTCGCGCGCCAGCCGGGCCCGAAGAGGTTGTCACCGCAGTTGATGTCCAGCTCCCGCGCGATCGGGCCGTTCACGATCATGAGGACGGCGGCGCCCGCGGTCGACGTGCCCGGCCCGTGGTACGCCCACTTCGGATCGCCGATCCCCTCGACCGCGGCCACAACCACCGGGAAGTACTCCGGACGGCACCCGGCCATCACCGCGTTGACCGCCGCTTTCTCGGCCGTCACCGCCACATTCCGGTTCGTGATGAACGTGATCTGTCGGTCCGGTTCGATGGCCGCCGCCTCGAGCATCGCGCGCACGCGGACCTCGGTCGGCGGGACGACGGGCAGACCGTCCGTCCAGCCCTTCTCGAAGGCGAGATCGATCGCCTCGGCGAGATCGTTGACGGTGTAGCGTCGCGACGTGAGTGTCCCGGCCATCGAGCCCTCCTTCCGTGCCGCCACACACTACCACTCCGGGCCAGCAACCTGCAACCGGACCCGGCGGCGGGTAATGGGTCAGTTTGAATCCGGCCCGTCCGGGGCCGATCTCGCCGAGGGCGGCTTCGATTTCAAACTGACCCACTACCCGGCGGCGGCGGTGGCGGGGCTCGGGCTTCCATACCCGCCCGCCGGCGGGCCCGTCGGCCGGCGCGCGACGAGGATGCCGGGTCCGGCCCGTCTTCACCGGCGCCAGTAGCGCAGGCGGGATTGCGGCTCGATCCACCCCGTGCTACAAGACGGGCGCATGCCTCCGCCCTACCGATGGGTCATCCTCGCCGTGTGCATGCTCTCCTTCGTCCAGGTTCACATCCATCGCCTGGCCTTCGCGCCCCTCATCCCCACGTTCGTGGCCGATCTCGGCATCACCTACACGGCGGCCGGCACCATCCAGACCGCGTACTTCTGGACCTACACGCTCGTCCAGGTCCCGATCGGCGTGTTCACCGACCGCTGGGGCGCGCGCCGCGTCATGCTGATCTTCATGACGGCGCTCGGTGCGGGCGCGCTCCTGTTCGCGGCGAGCCGGAGCTACGGCGCGAGCGTCGCGGCGCGCGCGCTCGTCGGCCTCGGCGCCGCCGCCGTGTGGGTGCCCGGCATGCGCCTGATCACGGACTGGTTTCCTCCGGCGGAGCGCGGACGGGTCACGGGACTGTTCTCCGCGGGCGGCGGGGTCGGAGGGACCCTCGCCCTCCTGTTCGTGCCGTGGCTCGCCGAGCGGTGGGGCTGGCGCCTCGCCTACGGCGCCACGGTCGTCCCGGCGCTCCTCGCGCTGGCGCTGATCCTGCTGCTGGTTCCCGCGCGCGACGGGGGAGCGGCGGGTTCCGTGGCGCCGCGCGCGGCAGGCGCCCTCGGACGAGTCCTCGCCACCCCCGCCATGTGGCCCTACAACCTGACCATGCTCTTCTCGTACGGCGGCTACTTCAGCATGCTGACGTTTCTCCCGGCGTTCTTCGTCCGGAGCCTCGGCTTCTCGCCGACCGAGGCGGGAATCGTCACGAGCCTGATCACCGCGGGGACGACGCTGTCGTGGCCGCTGGCGGGATACGTGAGCGACAAGCTGGGCCGGCGCAAGGCCGTGTACCTGACGAGCCAGACGGCGAGCCTCCTCGCCTGCGTCGTCTTCGCGGCCATCGAGCCCGGGTTCCCGCTCGCCGGCGCCGCCGTGGTGGCGGGCTTCACGGGCCTCGTCGTCGGCGGGATGATCACCCCGTACGTGATGGTGATCGATCTGTTCCCGCGCGAGCTGGCCGGCACCGTGATGGGCGTCATCAACGCCTCGTGTTTCGCGGGTGGCATGGTCCTGCCCATCCTGCTCGGCCGTGTCGTCGACGTGACCGGCAGCTTCCCGGCGGCGTTCCTCGTCGCCGGAGGTGTGCAGCTCCTGGCGCTCGTCGTGGGATGCTTCGTGCGCGAGCACGCCGCCGGGAGCATGAAGCCCGCGGTGGCGAACGGAGCGTCCCCCTGAGGCGATTCTCGATCGCCGGCTTGACACGACGACGCTCTTCGGGCGAGTCTGGGCGAGCGATGAGGGCCGTGGAATCCGACGCGGCACCGAGGAGGCACGGATGAAGCCGTTTCGACTCTTCAGGTGGGGGTTCACGAGCTGCTGTGGCCACGGGTCGGCTCCGGCCCCGGTCGCGGGCACGAGCCGCCGCCAGTTCATCAGACTCGCCGCCGGCGGCGCGGCCGCGGTGCTGGCGGCGCCGGGAGTGCGGGAGCCCGCCGCCGCCCAGGTCCGCGTCTTCCCGCCGCCTCCGCCCGCGGTGAGCCCCATCGAGGGCCTGATCGAGGGTTGATAGGCCGGGAGACCCCCGGCAAGCTTCTCATGGGCTGAGAGGGGTTGAAGAACACCACCGACGTCCACGATGGTGGGGGGTGGGTCGACAGGACGTGAAGAAATCGACGTCCCCAACGGTGGGGGGGGTCGGGGAGGAGCGGCGCTCGCTCCCCCCGACGTTGATCGAGGAGAGCCATGGAGATCCGTCCGGGAGCGACCGCCGAGGTCGAGGAGACCGTCACCACCGACCGCACGGCCCACGTGCTCGGAAACCCGGGCGTCATGGTCTACGCGACCCCGTTCCTCGTCGGCCTCCTCGAGAGCGCCGCCGGGGCGGTGATCCACCCGCACCTGCCCCCCGATGCGTCGACCGTCGGCACCATGGTCGAGATGAGGCACCTCGCGGCGACGCCCGTCGGCATGAAGGTCCGCGCCCGGGCGACGCTTCTCGAGACCGACGGCCGCCGCTTCCTCTTCTCCGTCGAGGCCTGGGACGAGACGGAAAAGATCGCCGAGGGGCGGCACGAGCGCTTCGTCGTCCCGAATCTCCCGAAGTTCCTCGATCGCGCCATGAAGAAGAGCGCCGCCTGATGCCGATCGAGATCAACCCCCGGATCGTCGGCAAGGAGTACCCGGCCTTCGTGGTGACGGTGGAGCGCGGGAAGATCAAGGAGTTCGCCCGCGCCATCGGCGACCTCGACCCGCACTACCTCGACGACGAGATCGGCCGCGCGTCTCCGTGGGGCGATCTCATCGCCCCGCCCACGTTCCCCATCACCTTCCGCGACGAGGCCGCCGACGCCGCGGCCCTCCTCGCCGACCTCGGCGTCGACATCTCCCGCGTCCTGCACGGCGAGCAGCAGTTCGAGATCCATCGGCCGATCCGTCCCGGCGAGACGTTCATCTGCCGGACGAAGGTGGTCGACCTCTACGAGAAGACGGGCAGGAGCGGTCCCATGGCGTTCGTCGTCCGCGAGACGGTCATCGTCGACCGCGCGAACGAGATCGTGGGCACGATGAAGCACGTCACCGTGATCCGCCTGTGAGCGACACCCCGGTCCGGTACGCGCCCATGACGGACGCTCCTGCGACGGAGGCGCCATGAAGTACGCGCGGGTCTACGCCGAGGACGTGAAGGTCGGCGACGAGCTGCCGCCCCTTGTGAAGGGCCCCGTCCGGCAGATCCAGCTCACGCGCTACGCGGGCGCGTCGGGCGACTTCAACCCGATCCACCAGGACGACGAGTTCGCGAAGGCCGCGGGCATGGGCGGCATCTTCGCCCACGGCATGCTCTCGATGGGGTTCGTCGCCCAGAGCTTGACGGACTGGCTCGGCGCCGGCACGGTCCGGAAGCTCGGCGTGCGGTTCACGGCGCTGGTGCGCCCGAAGGACGTCGTGACCTGCCGGGGCCGGGTCGTCGCCACGCGCGAGGATGGCGGCGCCCACCTGGTGGACCTCGACGTCTGGGCCGAGAACCAGCGGGGCGAGAAAGTGGTCATCGGCAGCGCCACCGCCGCCCTCGCCTCCCGGACGTCCTGAAGCGCCGAGGCGCGCCGGCACGGGCTAGAGGCCGGGCGGGGGCTCTCCACGCGCGAGCAGCAACTCGCAGAGCGCCTCACGCGTCGACGGAAACGCCAGCTCGGGCCAGGGGAGGTCGGCCGGCGTCACCCACTCGACGCGGTCGTTCTCCTCGCAGGTCGCCAGCGTGCCGCCCGTGACCACCGCGCGATAGACGACGATCACCGGCGAGTCCGTGTAGGAATAGACGCCGAGTAACCCGGAGACGGTGACGCAGAGCCCCGTTTCCTCCAGGGTCTCGCGCACCGCCGCGTCCGCCGTCCGCTCGCCGAAGTCCACGAAGCCGCCGGGAAACGTCCACTTCCCCTTCGCCGGGTCGATCGTCCGCCGCGTCAGCAGGATGCGGCCGCCGTCCTCGGGAATGGTCGCCGCCACGAGCTTCGGGTTCAGGTAGAAGACGAAGCGGCACTGCGTGCACACCGCCTGCTCGCGGTGATCCGGCGGCAGGCGCGTGCGCCCGAGCGCGCCACCGCACAGCGGGCAGAAGCGGATCGTGCTGGGCGACAGGACGGGATGCGCATGCATCGCCTCGTGGCCCGACATGGCGCCAGTCTAGCGCGGATCATTCGTGGGCGTACACCGCCTCGCGCGGGCCACGCGGGACCTTTCCTTGACACCCGGCCGAAGCGGGTGCTAGAACCCGCCAAGGGTCGACAGGGAGGAGTCCATGCCCATGCTGATCGCGCTCTGCCTCGCGCTGCTGGTGCTGTTCACTGCCCGGTCGGACGGAGAGCCGCTGTCGGGCGAGTACAAGATCGGCGTCCTCGAGCCGCTCACGGGGCCCCTCGCCTTCGAGGGCAAGCGGCACCTCGAGGGGTTCGAGATCATGCGCGACATGATCAACGAGCGGGGCGGCGTCATGGGCAAGAAGCTCGTCTTCGCCGTCGGCGACGCCACCGATCCCACGGCGGCGGCCAGCGAGGCCAACCGGCTGATCACCCGCGAGGGGGTCCGCATCCTCACGGGAACGTACTCCTCGACGCTCTGCGGCGCCGCCAGCGAGGCCGCGGCCCGGCAGCGCGTGATCTACTGGGAGACCTCCTGCGTCGATCCGCGCTTCGCCAAGCGGAATCTGACCAACGTCTTCCGGACCGAGATCGACGGGACGGGCTTCGGCTGGTACAACATCGAGTTCGCCGCGAAGTACCTCGCGCCTCGGCTCGGTCTCAAGCCGGGCGATCTCCGGATCGTCTTCCTCTCGGAGGACTCCTCGTACGGGCAGGGCGTCACCGAGGCGGCCCGGCAGCGCGCGAAGCAGGAGTTCGGCATGCGGGAGCTGGCCGCCGAGTACTACGCGTTCGCGTCGACCAACGACTTCACGCCGGTGATCCTCAAGTTCAAGCCCCTCAACCCCGACATCGTCTTCCACATCGCCCGCGGCAACGACGCGGTGCTCTTCTGGCGGCAATCGCGCGAGCAGGACTTCCTGTTCAAGGCGCTCGTGCACGCCGGGGCCACCGGGTACGGATCGCCGGACTTCGGCAAGGCGCTCGGCGCCGAGGGCAACGGGCCCTTCGCGCTCCTGGAGCCGGGACCGGGCTTCCGGCTGGAGGCGCTCCGGCCCGCGGGCCAGAAGCTCGAGCGCGACTTCCGCGAGGCGGTCCGGCGGCGGACCGGCTCCTACCCGCTCGGCGGGCACCAGCTCCCGGGGGCGGGCCTCTGGGTGCTCAAGCTCGTGCTCGATCAGGCGAAGACCGACGAGCTGGAGGCCTTCCGCGCCGCCGTCCTGTCCCTCGACCTGCCGGTGGGCTCGCTGATCAACGGTTGGGGTGCCCGCTTCGCCGCCACC
>CAZWXA010000018.1:8920-11096 GCA_964637755.1 uncultured bacterium
GCACTACATGCTCCAGTGGCAGGGCGGCCAGCTCGTGACCGTGTGGCCGGAGGACTACTCGACGCTGCGCGCGAAGTGGATCCCCCTCGGCCCCTGGAGTCAGCGGAAGTAGGAGGTGCAGGCCCTCCCGCAGCTCCTCGTCTCGACCGCCCTCCTCGGCGGCATCTACGCGCTGATCGCCGTCGGCCTGACCCTCGTCTTCGGGATCATGCGCGTCGTCAACTTCGCCCACGGCGAGTTCCTGATGCTCGGGATGTACCTCGCCTTCTGGACCTTCACGCTCTGGGGCGTCGATCCGTACGTGGTCCTCCTCGTGGCGATCCCGCTCTTCTTCCTCCTCGGACTCCTGACCTACGTGCTCGTGATGCGCGGTGTCATCGGCGCCTCGCACAACGTCCAGATCTTCACGACCGTCGGGCTCTCCATCGTGCTCCAGAACCTGGCGCTCGTGGCGTGGACCGGGGACTTCCGCTTCGTCCGGCCGCGGCACGCCTCGATCGTGCTCCACGCCGGCAGCGCCGCCTTCAACCTCTCCCAGGTCGTCGCCTTCGTGGTCGCCGTGGCCCTCACGGCCGGGCTCGTCGCCTTCATGCGGTGGACCCACACGGGGCGGGTGATGCGCGCGACGGCGCAGGACCGCGACGCGGCGACCCTCATGGGGATCGACACCGACCGCGTCTATCGCCTCACGTTCGCCATCGGCATCGCCGCCGTCGGCGCGGCGGGAGTCCTGGTGGCGCCGCTCTACTCCGTCTACCCGACGGCCGGGCTGCAGTTCGTGCTGCTCGCGTACGTGGTCGTGGTCCTCGGCGGGCTCGGCGACATGCTCGGCGCCCTCGCGGGGAGCCTCATCGTGGCCGCCGTCGAGGTCGGGGGCGCGTACCTGTTCGGCACGGCGTGGAAGGAGGTGCTGTACTTCGTCCTCTTCATCGCGGTCCTGGCCTTCAGGCCGGCGGGGCTCTTCGGCCAGCGCGGCGCCGAGACCCTCGGCGCGTGACCCCGCCAGCGTGAGGAGGCACGCGCCCGCGCTCCTGTTCTTCGGCGGCGCCGCCCTGGCTCCGCTCTTCGTGCGGGACGCGTTCCTGCTCGACTCGCTGATCCTGATCCTGATGTGGGGCGCGCTCTCCGCGGCCTGGAACGTCGCCGCGGGATACGCCGGCCAGGTCTCGCTCGGCCACTCGGCCTTCTTCGGCATCGGCGCCTACTCCTCCGCCCTGCTCGCGACGCGCTGGGACCTCTCGCCCTGGCTCGGTCTCCTCGCGGGCGCGGCGGTCTCGGTGGGCGCCGGATTCGTGATCGGATTCCTCGGAAACCGCCTGAAGGGCCCCTACTTCGCCCTCGCGACCATCGCGTTCTCCCAGGTCCTGCTGATCGTCGCCAGCCGCTGGCGCGGCTTCACGCAGGGCTCGGAGGGGATTCCGGTCCCCTTCCGCCCCGGCCTGTGGACGCTCGGTCTCGACAAGCCGGCCTGGCTCTACGTCGCGCTCGGCGTGGCGCTCTCCATTTACGCGATCGAGCGCTATCTCGAGACCTCGCGGCTCGGCTACCAGCTCGCCGGGCTCCGGGAGGACGAGGACGCCGCCGAGGCACTCGGCATCGCGACCCGGCGGCTCCGTGTGCTCGCGGTCACGCTGAGCGCCGCCCTCACCTCCGCCTGCGGCGCCTTCTGGGCGCAGTACATCGGGTTCGTCGACCCGTTCTACGTCTTCTCCGTCGACCTGTCGGTGCGTTTCGCGCTCGGCGCCATCATCGGCGGGACGAGCTCGGCCCTCGGTCCGTTTCTCGGCTCGCTGCTGATCACCTCGCTCGAGACCTACCTCCGGGCGACGTTCGCGGGCGTCCGGGCCGGCTACACGGGGATCTACCTCGTCATCTACGGGTGCGCGCTCATCCTCGTCGTGCGGTTCGTCCCCGAGGGGCTGGCGGGGCTCGTGACGCGCGGCGGGCGCGGCGAGCGGCGGGAGGGCCCGCGTGCTCGCGCTTGACGGCGTGACCCGGCGCTTCGGCGGACTCACCGCCGTGTCCGAGTTGAGCATGCACATCGGCGAGCAGGAACTCATCGGGTTGATCGGCCCGAACGGCGCGGGCAAGACCACCGTCTTCAATCTCATCACCGGCGTGTATGAGATCCAGGGCGGGTCGATCACGCTCGGTGGAAAACGCATCGACGGCCTCA
>CAZWXA010000018.1:11106-18541 GCA_964637755.1 uncultured bacterium
CGGCCTGATCGGTCCGAACGGGGCCGGCAAGACAACCCTCTTCAACCTGATCACCGGCTTCCAGCGGCCAGACCGGGGGCGCATCGTCTTCGACGGGGTGGACCTCGCCGGCCGGACGCCGCACGAGATCTGCCGCCTCGGACTGGTCCGGACGTTCCAGATCGTCAAGCCCTTCGGCAACCTGTCCGTCGAGGACAACGTGCTCGTCGGCGCCCTCACCCGGCTCCGCACCGTCCGCGAGGCGCGCCGCGAGGCCCGCGCGGTGATCGACGCCTGCGGCCTCGGCGCCTTCAGGGACGCCCGGGCCCGCACGCTGCCGATCGGCCTGCGCAAGCGGCTCGAGGTGGCGCGGGCGCTGGCCACGCGCCCGCGGTTCCTGCTCCTCGACGAGGTGATGGCCGGGCTCAACCCCTCGGAGCTCGGCCCCATGATCGAGCTGATCCGCCGGCTCCACGCCGAGGGGCTCACGGTGCTGGTGATCGAGCACATCATGGCCGTGATGATGCGGCTCGCCCAGCGGATCGTGGTGCTCCACCACGGCGAGAAGATCGCCGAGGGCACCCCGGCCCGCGTCGTCCAGGACCCCCGCGTGATCGACGCCTATCTCGGCGAGGAGCTCGTGCATGCTTCGCCTTGAGACGGTCGACGCGTTCTACGGCGACCTGCAAGCCCTGGCGGGCGTCTCGCTCGAGGTCCGGGAGCGCGAGATCGTGGCCCTCGTGGGCGCCAACGCGGCCGGGAAGTCCACGACGCTACGGGTCATCTCAGGTCTCGTGCACCCTCGCGCCGGACGGCTCGACTTCCGCGGAGCGGACCTTGGCGGCCTTCCCGCCCACCGGCGCGTGGACGCCGGCATCGTCCAGGTGCCCGAGGGTCGGCGGCTCTTCCCGTTCATGACGGTGCTCGAGAACCTGCGCCTCGGCGCGCACTGTCCCCACGCGCGGGCGGCGGGCGACGCGAGCCTGGCCTACGTCTACTCCCTCTTTCCGGTCCTCGAGGAGCGGTGCCGGCAGCTCGCGGGCTCGCTGTCGGGCGGCGAGCAGCAGATGTGCGCGATCGGCCGGGCCCTGATGGCGCGGCCGAGCCTCCTCATGCTCGACGAGCCCACCCTCGGCCTGGCGCCGCTCTTCGTGAAGAGGATCTTCGAGGTCGTCCAGTCGATCAATGCGGACGGAATGACGATCCTGCTCGTCGAGCAGAACGTCCGCCAGGCCCTCACCGTCGCCCACCGGGCCTACGTGCTCGAGAGCGGCCGGGTGGCCCTCGAGGGCCCGGCCCCCGTGCTCCGCGGCGACGAGCGCCTCCGGCGCGCCTACATGGGCGCGTGAGCCCTGATCCGGCAAGCTGCGCCCGCCGGTGGCGGCCAGTCAGCTTCGTCGGCGAGTCAGGCCAGCCCTCGGCTGGACGCCGTACCGAGGCAACTCCTCTCGCAGGACTCGACGCATGGTGTCTTCCAGATTCTTTTCAGCGGAGTCCGCGAAGCTGCGGAGAGCATGATTGATCAGCGTCTGATAGCTCCCGCCTCCGGCCTTGTGAACCTGGTCCCTGAACCACTGGAGGATGTCGTCGTCGATCCGAATGGTGATTCGCGTCTTACCCGACGGCGCCCGAAGAACAGCGCCGCGCCGACCATCTCGAAAGTCATACTGCTTCTTCATCTCGCCCCCCTCGTACTGGCGTCGCTCGCGTGGGGTCGCCTTTCTCGCCGAGACAAGCCGGGGACGACCCTCGCGCCACGTGTAGACGACCACGAGAACCCGCCCAAGGTCCCGCGCGTGCACCCGTTTGCGCCTCGCCAAATTCCTGGTATGGGACTTCCCTCCCGCGGTTGACAAGACATATCAATACTTGCATAGTAGCCGGTGTCTGATAGGCCGCTTCTGTGGCTCGGATCCTCGCGGGGTGACGCCCGCGCGTTCCCTCGTGATGCTCGGCGCCTGACGGGTTTCCATCTCAGGCTGGTTCAGAAGGGGCTGAAGCCTCTGGATTGGAAGTCGATGCCAACTGTCGGACCCGGAGTACGCGAGATTCGAGTTCACACGGCTCTTGAGCATCGCGTCCTGTACGTAGCCACATTCGTCGAGGCCGTCTACGTGCTTCACGCGTTCGAGAAGCGGAGTAGGAAGACAGCCCGGCATGACATCGAGCTGGGGCGGCAACGGTTTCGCGCCCTGATGAGCCGCCGCCGTTCGGAGAGTCACGAAGAAAGGTGAGTCTCTGATGAGACTGAAGATCACGCCCTCCACCGGCAACGTGTTCCGAGACCTCGGGTTCCGACGCGAAGAGGCTGAACACCTCCTGATTCGTGCCGACCTGATGATCGAGGTCCAGAAACTGGTCGCCTCCCGTCGTCTGAAGCAGAAGGCCGCAGCCAAGATTCTGCGCGTCACCCAGCCCCGGGTGAGTGACCTGCTGCGTGGTCGTATCGACTTGTTTAGTACCGATGCCCTGATCGACATGCTCGCGCGCCTCGGCGCCCGCGTGCGCGTCCGCGTCACGCCTTCACGCCGTACTCTCAAAGTCGCATGACGGCGGCGTCAGCCGCGGGCGCGAGCCCGTCGGCTGGACGCCGAGGTTAGTGCTGTTCTCCACGTCGACTCGCTTGACGGCATGTCTGATCTGACTCCGATTGTGAGCCCGAGCGACAGCCGCTCGTCTGGCTTCACGGCGAGATCAACACGCCACCCTTCCCGCGGGCGGCCAGACTGAAGGCGGGCTGTCTTCTTCGCCGGCTCCAGAACGCGGAAGTGCTTGGCATGCCTCACTCGAGGCCGACGCCGGTCCTGGCTTCGCGCTGCCACGAACTGCGCGTCCGTCATGTCGGCGCTGACGAAGAATCGTGTACCGGGCTGATCCTGACGCGATCGTGATCCTGGAGGTCTTCCGCAAGAAGACCGGAGCGACGCCGAAGGCCGCCATCGCAACGTGCATCCGGAGATTCAGGGAGTACGGCTGTGCGTGAGGAAAAGCGAAGGCACCTGGAGGCACAAGGCTGGAAGGTCGGCAGTGCCCAGGAGTTCCTCCGACTCAGCGACGAAGAGGCCGCGTACATCCACCTCAAGGTGCGACTCGCTACGAGCCTACGCGAGCGGCGGCAGCGCCGCCGGCTCACGCAGGCGGACCTCGCCAAGCTGCTGCGCTCGAGCCAATCGCGCGTCGCCAAGATGGAGGCGGGCGATCCGGCGGTATCGCTGGGCCTTCTCATCAGGTCGCTACTGGTCCTTGGTACATCACGCCGCGAACTGTCTCGGATTATCTCAACTCGCCCGCCCGCGCCTGCGGCATAACGCGCGCATAACCCGCGGCCGCCCTGGCGGCCGTCGGTTCATGCCGTAGTTGGGCAGGCCTGGTTCAGAGGAGGCTCGCCTGCTTTCCAGCGGGCTGGCGCCGCGCAGGTGAGACGGATCGAAGAACCTTCTCTCGTACATCTTCCCCGCAACTAGATACCAGATGCTCCCAGTCAGCTTCCGTCCTCAAGGTGAGAAAGCGTTTGGCCGGAGTCGCGTAGACCACGACCTTCTTGTCTTGGCGTAGCAGGCGGGCCGCGTTCGCGAGGGTACCAGCACTCTTACCATCCCAGATCATGAGTCCGACGGAGGCCTCCTGAGCCATCCGTTCGTCCTTCGCGGCGTAGTAGTCGAAATCCCTCCGGCCCTGAGGGGCGGCAACAGCGCGAACAGGCCAGTTCCCCAGGTTATTGCGACACTCGCCGCCCGAGCAGAACACCTCCACCGCCTCATACTCGCGACTCTGCAGGTATTTCTGAACCGCCTTATCGGCGCCGTTGGCATCCCCGACAAACACAGAGAAACCTTGCTCGATGATCCGATCGATCCGACGCCTGACATCAGCGTCTAGCCGCGAGACTCGTCGAGACCCGCCGATGAAAACCTTGGTCATGCTCTGCTCCGCGTTCGCGTAAGAGCCAGAGCATACACGTCAGCAGCTGTTCCCTCATCATAGAGCGCCGCGGTGATCGCGTTCATTGTAGCCCCTGACCGGTACAGGTCATCGAAAAGCAGCACTTTCTGCCCTCTGACCACCGATGCCTTGACGGTGTGAGCGCCTTCGAGGAGACGAAGCCTCTCATCGTAGGCGTAGACGTTCTTGAGTTCAGGTGTCTCCTTGACTCGGGCGACGCCGTTCAGGTCTACGGGAATGCCCATCGTCCTGCCGAGCGCCTCGACGATGAGGTGTACGGCCTGCTGAGATCGGGCTCTGGACGGCGGAACAGCAACGACAACGGTCACGCCCGGATTCCACGATTGGACGAAACGGTCAGCGGTAGAGACAAGTTCGTCCAGCACGGAGACATCCGCGCGGTACTTGAGACGGTAGAGCAGTTCCCCGACGTCGCTTCTCTTCGTGTCGAACATCGGGTGGCCATATTCGTCATCCCCAAGATACGTACTACCGAGGGTGTGGTAGTCGAGCACGTACCCTGCACGCCATCGGCCCGGAATTCGCATCGGTCTGACGTTCACCACCGCTCATGATCTCCGCGCTGCCCAACGCCGCTGCTCAGCGGACCGGCTGCGCCGGCCGCTGAGCAGCGGCTCGTTAGATGGCCACACATTCACGCGAACCACGCGACGACGAAACTCGCGACAACTGAAACCACAAACCCGGCGACAACCGTCCAGCGTATCTTCTCAAGAACTTCATGCCGTGATCTCCCAGCCCCGAGGACAAACACGCCGATCGGAAACAAACGGGACCGTACCACCGAGAGGACCCATGCGAGGAAACCCCAGGTTACCAGGATTCCCCACGCAACGGCAAGTGATCGCAGTTCTCGCCGAGGATCTGATGGAGGCGGCGGAGGCTGGTTCCCAAGGAGCCCGAAGCCTACTACTACTGTGTCACAAAAATGGTGAGGGCACGCGAGGCTGATGACCACACCAACTGCACGGGAGGTCCTCGAGCAGAGCGCGCGCGTGGAGGCGCTGCATGGTCGCGATCGACGTTGAGACATGGCGCTCAGGCCGCACCGGGAGCGCCCCGCGGCGTGAAACCTTTGGGTAGACGAGCGGCGCGGAGGAAGGACAGAGGCTCAGGGGGGGAAAGCCTCGCGCGCTCGGCGGCGAGGAAGGCATATGCCGCGATACATAAGGAGCCGTGGTGATGGAAGCCGCGCCAGCCGCGGCCTTCAAAATGGTCGAGGCCGATCTCATCTTTGAGCTCTTGATAGTCGCGCTCGATCCGCCAGCGAATCTTGACGGCGCGGACGAGGTCGGCCAGGGCGCTGCTGGCCGGCAACGTCGAGAGCCAGAACTTGGTCGGGGCCGGCTCAGTGGCCGGCCATTCGATCAGCAGCCATTCCACCGGGCGCGGCTCCGTCCGTTGCTTGTCCCGATGGGCGGGACGCACCCGGGAGCACGCAAAGCGCGAACGCATCGCGCCCCGGGTGCCTGCCCGCCATGTCACGGTCTGCCACATGACGCTCGGCAACGCCGTCGCGAGCGCGGTGACACTCACCGGCCGATGGCGGGGACTGCGGCGCAAGAGCGTGGCCGGCCGGCCCGGCCCGCCGCGTTGCCGGGGACGCAGCGGCTCCTGGCCGGGGCGCCACACACTGGTCTCGCCCGTCACCCCGACGACGTACGGTATGGCCCACTCGGTGAGCTGATCCCGGAATCCCGTCGCCACGCCGTACCCGGCATCCGCGACGACCGGCGCGGGCGGCAGGCCGGCGCTCAGCACGGTGCGAATCTGTTCAAGGGCGAGTTGCCACTTCGGGCGAAACGAGATCGCGGCCGGGACTCCCGCCGCTCGACGCCGCTTCCGATCCTTGGCCCACGCCTCGGGGAGATAGAGCCGATAGGCCACCGGCACGCTGATCGCCTCATTGGCCAGCGAGAGGCTCACCACGACCTGACAGTTGTCCTGCTTGCCGAGCACTCCGCAGTACTGCCGGGCCACGCCGACCGAGTGCTGCCCCTTCTTGGGCATGCCCGTATCGTCGACGACCCATGCGGCCACCGGGCCATGGCGCTCCATCTGGGTCAGCACCACATCGCGCGCAACATCGAGCACCGCGGCATCCTCCCACGGGGCGTTGGCGACAAAGTGATGCATCGACTGATGTCGTGCCCGCACCCGACGCGGCTCGATGCGCGCCGCCATCGGCTCGATGCTCTTCCGCTCCCCCGCCAAGCACAACCCTGTGAGATAGGCGCGCAGCGGCTCGCGGCGATCCTCGTGTCCCACGGCCTGGGCGAGACGATCGAGATAGTCCCGGAAGCGTCGTTCGCGGGCATCGGCTGTCGTGGCCATACCCGGAGGTTGGCATGGTACCTCGCAGGACTCCTAGCTTTTGTGACACAGTAGTACTAGATGCGCCGCTCCGAAAGCTGATGGAGAGAGCGGGCGAGGGTGGGGAGTGCGGCGAGGGAGGCCGCCACCCCCACCGCCGGGCCCGGCGCCAACGCCCGCCGGCTCGAGGCTTCAGGTCAAGGTCTGGGCCGACCGGAGCGAGTACCACGTGGGCGAGACGGTGCGCTTTCACGTGCGGACGAGCCAGGACGCCTACGTCACGCTGGTGAACATCGGGACGAGCGGGGCCGTGACCGTTCTCTTCCCGAACCGCTTCCACCCGAGCCACGCGGTCGCGGCCGGTCAGACCGAGTCGATCCCCGCGGCGGCCGCCGGCTTCGACCTCGTGATCCAGGGCCCGCCTGGGTTCGAGCACGTGCGGGCGATCGCCACCGACCGGCCGGTGAAGTTCCTCCCCGCTGACTTCACGGGCCAGAAGGAGGCACTTCGGGGCCTGGCTCCCGCGGAGGCGAGGGAATTGACGCGGGACATCAGGATGCAGAAGAGCCAGGTGGCGCCGTCGAACTGGGCCGAGGACGTCGTGGTGGTCCGGGTGCGGTGATGTGCGGCCGGTCCGGCCAGCGAGGATGTGATCCAGGGATCTTGGTTCGGAGAGGGGGTCCGAGGACGCGGTTCGGGGGGGCAAGGATGTAAGGTCCGCGCCCGGCCGGCATCTCTTCTGGTCGGATCGAGGACTCACGGGATCGACACTGGTCCTTCAAGGAGAGGGAGCGATGAGACGACTGACGGAGCTTGTGGGCGCGGGGCTGCTGGTTCTGCTGCTCCTGGCTGGGCCGGCCTGGGCCCAGGGATCGGGTGATGCGCGGCCCGGAGATGTGGTCGAACGCGACGGCGACGCGGAGCGCAACTGGACCCAGCGTCTCTTCCTGGTCAGAGGCGCGGGGGCCCCGCCGACCTTTGCCACGAGCCGCGCCCAGGCGCGGATCCTGGCCGAGGAGGCGGGCCGGGCGAACGCCCAGCAGAAGCTCCTCGAGGTGATCCAGAGCACCTGCATTGACGCACACACCTTCGTCCGCAACGCCATGGTGGTCAACTCCGACACCGACAAGGTGGTGCGGGGCGAGGTGAGGCACGCGTTCGAGAAGAGCGTGAAGGAGTA
>CAZWXA010000018.1:18551-21042 GCA_964637755.1 uncultured bacterium
GGAGTACGAGGACGGGCGGGTCGAGGTGACCCTGGGCCTCTACCTCCGCGGCGAGCTGGCCGATGCGCTGCTCGGGCCGCCGCCGGCGAAGCCGACCCCACCGCCGGTACCCGTCGCGCCGGTGCCGGTCGCCGCGACGCCTCCGCCTCCACCCATGCCCCCACCCGGGACGTACTCCGGGCTCGTGGTCGATGCCCGGGGGCTTGGCGTGCGGCCCGCGATGGCACCGCGGCTGATCAGCGAGGCGGGCGAGGAGGTCTTTGGCCGCGCCGTGGTCGTCGACCGCGCCTGGGCGACGCAGCAGGGGATGGCAGGCTACTCGCGCGACCTGGCCGGTGCGCAGGGCCTCTTCGGGGCCGCGGAGCACCGGCGCTTCCTGGAACGCGCGCGGGTGATGATCGTCATCGACTGAAGGGGAGCGGGGGGGCAGGCCATGGGGACGCAGCGGCTGGCAGTGATCTGGTGTGGCCGTGCGGGCTGGGCAGTCGTGATCGCCGCGATGATCGCGGGTTGCGCCGGCGTCAAGCCGGCGCTGCCCCAGGGGGTCGCCGACACGGCGGCCAACCACTACCGAACGGGGATGAAGCTGATCGACGCGGGCGAGTACGGCCGGGCCCTCGAGGAGTTCGAGCGCTCGCAGGCGCTGGCTCCGGACCTCGCGCCGGCCTACGAGGGGCTCGGTCTCGCCTATCTCGGGCGGGGCGATCTCAAGGCCGCCGAGGAGCAGATGGCCCAGGCCAAGCGGAAGGACGACGCCTACGTGCCGGCGTACGTCGGCATGGGCCGCGTCCTCGCCGCGAAGGGGGATCTGCGCGGCGCGCGGGAGGAACTGGAGGGAGCCCTCTCGCGCGACCCGCGCAGCGTGCCGGCGCATTTCCATCTCGGGCAGGTCTACCTCAAGGGCCTCGAGTTCACGAAGGCGGAATCGAGCTTCGCGCGGGCCCTCGACCTGGACCCGACCTTCGCCCCGGCGAGGCAGGAGTGGGAGCGGTCCGTGAAGATCCGGATCGCGGCTCCCGGAACCGCGGTGGGCAAGCGCATCGCGCTCGCGGATCCCGTCACGCGGGCGGACCTCGCGGCGCTGCTGGCCACGGAGTTCGGCCTCGAGGAGAAGCTCCGCGCCCGGCGCCCCGAGGTCTTCGATCCGACCTACCAACCTCCCCCCGGTCTGGGCCCGGCGCCCGCGGCGGCCGTTCGGGCGAGCGACATTGACAGCCACTGGGCCAGGAACGCGATCGAGCTGGTGACCCGGCTCAACCTGCTCGAGGTCTTTCCCGACAGCACCTTCCGGCCCGACGCGCCGGCCAGCCGCGCCACGCTTGCGATGATCCTGGGCGAGCTGCTGGTCGTGGCGCGGGGTGACGACGGGCTCCGCTCCCGGTTCGTCGGCAGCGCGAGCCCCTTCTCCGACGTGCGGAGCGACCACTACGCGTTCAACGCCATTGTCCTCGCGACCACGAGCGGGCTCATCGAGCCCGACCGCAAGACCGGCGCCTTCCGGCCGGCCGACTCCGTATCCGGCCCCGACGCGCTGCTGAGTATGAGGAAGCTCGCCGAGCTGTTCTGATCCTGAGTCCGGTGCGTAAGGCCGCTACGTTCCGGCTCGAGGCGCCTCGCCCCAAGCACGGGGCTCCTCGGCCCTTCTCGGCCCGGCCTGCCCCGGCCTGCCCCGGGCTGGGCGGCGTGCGCGTATGATAGATAGCTTGGAGGGAGGGGGACATGATGGCTGTCGCCAGGAAGGTCATGACGGCAGGCGAGCTGGAGCGCATGTCCGGCGACGACTACCGGTACGAGCTCGTGAGAGGGGAGTTGCTGCGCATGTCGCCCGTCGGCGGTGAGCATGGCCAGATCACGCTCGAACTCGCGGCCCGCCTCCAGGCGTACGTCAAGCAGCAGGGCCTGGGCGTCGTCATGGTAGAGGTCGGGTACCGCCTCGCGAGTGATCCGGACACCGTGCGCGCCCCCGACATCTCGTTCCTGGCGACCTCGCGCATTTCCCCGGCCGGTTTGCCGAAGGGCTTCATCGCCGGAGCTCCCGACCTGGCCGTAGAGGTCGTGTCGCCCGAGGACACCGCCGCGGAGGTCGACGCGAAGGTCCAGGAATATCTGGCCGCTGGGGTCCGCATGGTTCTGGTTGTCCAGCCGCGCACTCGCACCGTGACGCTGTATCGTCCGGATGGAGGGGCCCGCGTGCTGCGGTCCAGCGAGGTGATCAGTGGCCAGGACGTCCTCCCCGGCTTCGCGCTGCGAGTCGACGAGATCTTCATGCGTTAGCCCGTCCGGTCGCTGCTCCCGAAGCGAGCCGAAGTCGACCGAGAACCCGAGCCGCCGGTGTATCCGCGCCAGGAAGGGCCTCGGGAGCCATGTGTCGGCGAGGGCTGTTCCGTCGCTGAGGCCGGCAGGAGATGGCCACCGCGCCGGGAGATCGGGGATAGAGCCGGGATGGGGCGATTGCCCGCGGCGGAGGCCACGGTGTATCCTGTGACGCCAT
>CAZWXA010000019.1:0-20919 GCA_964637755.1 uncultured bacterium
GCTTCATGAGTCGTCCCTCCACGCCGCGCTGGCGGCGGCTCGTGATGTGTCGAAAAACCGGAGTCGGTTTCCGCCCACGCTACCAGAGTTCGGCACGGTGCGCCACGGAGGTCACTGTCGAGGAGTGGGTCGCCGGGCCCGTCGAGCGGAATCGCTTGAAGTTGTCTCCGGGATTGATTATGGTCGTGGGCGACCCGTGGGCTATCGGGATCGCCTGGCTCCGCGTCACCCCGGGCGCATCACCGCGTCCCCGCACGTGCTGTCCCCGCTTCCTTTCCTCCCGGCCGCCCACCTCGCTGCGCGCGGCCTGACGGAGTCCTGATGGCGCCGAAGAAACGGAAGTCCTGGCTCCGCCGGCATCGGGACCGGGCGATCGGGCGGCTCGACGGCATCGCGGACCCGGAAGAGACGCCGCTCGAGGTCGGCGGGTGGCAGGACGCTGACCTGGCCGACCTCGACGACGACCTCGACGACGAGGATTTCGATGAGGATCTCGACGGGCCGGATCTGGACCTGGAACGGCCTCCGTGGGCCACGTCGGCGAAGCCGCCCGTGCTGACCTGGAAGCAGCACCTCGACAGCGTCAAGGGCGACATGCAGCGCGAGGGGATCCTGGCCCCCGCGCCGTGGCCGCCCGGCCGCGAGATCACCTACGTGGTCGACGTCGCTGGCTCAATGGCCGGCCACGGTCTCCTGCTCGAGGTCGGTCTGCGCCAGCCGCTGAAAGGCGGCGGCTGGCGGCATCTCACCTCGGTGAAGATTCCGCCGGGCCAGGTGGAGAGGCTGCCCGATCCCGCCGACCGGCAGATCCTGGCCCTGCTGGCGGGGGCGGGGGATCCCTACGGCTACGAGTCCAGTGGCGTCTATGGATACCAGGCGCCGTTCCCGCACCAGTACCGCCTCGGCGGCGCGCTGCTGGCGGCGCTGCTCCCGCAGGTCTGCCTGACGGGACGATGCAGCCTTCGTGCGGCACACCGAGGGCTCGCCCCACCGGCTCTGGACTCGCCGGCCCTCCGGTGGGACGACGGCGCCCCGTGGGAGCTGTGGCTCGAGGTCCGCCGGGACGAGGGGGCCGCGCGGTACGTGCTGGCGGGTTCGCTGCGTCGCGAAGGCGAGCGGGTGCCGCTGTCGGCGCCGGAGCTGCTCGTGGCTGGCGGGTTCGTGTTCTTCGCCGACCGCGTCGCGCGGCTCGACGACGGCGGGACGTTCTCGTGGATCCGCCACCTGCGGGCCTTCGGGTCGCCCGCGGTGCCGATCGACGAGGCCGGCGCGCTGATCGGGGAGATCGTCGCGTCGCCTCGCCTGCCGCGGCTCGACCTGCCGGCGGAGCTGCGGTACGAGGAGGTCGTGGTCGCCCCGCGCTGCCGGTTGCGCGTGATGCGGGCGCCGAGGGAATGGGCTCCGAGCTACCTCCGGGGCGAGCTGTCCTTCGAGTACGACGGCGTGATCGTTCCCGCCGAGCAGCCCGGCCCCGCGGTCCTGGAGGCCAGCCGCCGCCGATTGATCGTGCGCGACCTCGCCGCGGAGCGTGGTGCCCAGGCGAGGCTCCGGCAGCTGCGCTTCCGGCCGCGCACCTGGTATGCGCGGCACGGCGCGACCGACGCGCCGGCCCTGGCGGCGCGCTACCTGCCCCGCGTCGTGAGCACGTTGCTCGGGGAGGGCTGGCACGTCGAGGCCGACGGCAAGCTGTACCGCCAGCCCGGCGGGTTCCGGCTGGAGGTGACATCGGGCATCGACTGGTTCGAGCTGCACGGGGTCGTGGAGTTCGGCGAGACGATGGCGCGGCTGCCCGAGCTGCTCGCGGCGCTCCGGCGAGGCGAGAACGCGGTCCGCCTGGGCGACGGGACCTTCGGCATCCTTCCGGAGGAGTGGCTCCGGAAGTACGGCCTCCTCGCCGGCCTCGGCACTCCACACGACGATCACCTGCGCTTCACCCGGAGCCAGGTGGGCCTGCTCGACGCGCTGCTCGCGGCGCAGCCCGCGGCGTCGTGCGATGCGGTGTTCGAGCGGGCGCGCCAGGAGCTGTCGCGATTCCGGGGGGTCGAGCCCGCCGACCCGCCCCCGGGTTTCCTGGGCCAGCTGCGCGGGTATCAGCGGGAAGGCCTCGGCTGGCTGCACTTCCTCCGGCGGTTCGGGTTCGGCGGCTGTCTCGCCGACGACATGGGGCTCGGGAAGACCGTGATGGTCTTGGCGCTGCTGGAGTCCCGGCGCGCCGGGAGTAACGGGTCGCGGCCGTCGCTCGTGGTCGTCCCCCGGTCGCTGGTGTTCAACTGGAAGCAGGAAGCGGCGCGCTTCACGCCCGGCCTTCGCGTCCTCGACTACACGGGCGCCGACCGCGGCCGGGCGAGCGACGGCTTCGACGGCTGCGACCTCGTGCTCACGACGTACGGCACGCTCCGGCGCGACGCGGCGCAGTTGAAGGACACCGAGTTCGAGTACGTGATCCTCGACGAGGCGCAGACGATCAAGAACGCGAGCACCGAGTCGGCCAAGGCCGCCCGCCTGCTCCGGAGCGCCCACCGGCTGGCGCTGAGCGGCACGCCGATCGAGAACCATCTCGGCGAGCTGTGGAGCCTCTTCGAGTTCCTCAACCCGGGCATGCTCGGCGCGGCATCTGCCCTGCGCCTGGACGCGCCCGCGGCGCAGCGTCCGGACGGGGAGACCCGCGGGCTGCTGGCCCGGGCGCTCCGCCCGTTCATCCTGCGGCGGACGAAGGCGCAGGTCGCGACGGAGCTGCCGGCGCGCCTCGAGCAGACTCTCTACTGCGAGCTCGAGGCGGCGCAGCGCACACTCTACGAGGAGCTGCGCGATCACTACCGCCGCTCGCTCTCGGGCCGGATCGAGCGGGAGGGTTTCAACCGGTCGAAGATCCTGGTCCTCGAGGCCCTCCTCCGGCTGCGCCAGGCGGCCTGCCATCCCGGGCTCCTCGATCGCGGGCGGATCGCGGAGCCGAGCGCGAAGCTCGACGTGCTGCTGCCGCGGCTCGCCGAGGTGATGGCGGAAGGGCACAAGGTGCTCGTCTTCTCCCAGTTCACGAGCCTGCTCAGCATCGTGCGCGAGCGGCTCGACCGCGAGCGCGTCCGCTACGAGTACCTTGACGGCCACACGCGCGACCGCGCCGCGCGCGTGGCGCACTTCCAGGACGATCCGGATTGCAAGCTCTTCCTCGTGAGCCTCCGGGCCGGTGGCCTCGGCCTCAACCTGACCGCCGCCGAGTACGTCTTCCTGCTCGACCCGTGGTGGAACCCTGCCGTCGAGGCCCAGGCGATCGACCGCGCCCATCGCATCGGCCAGACGCGCCCGGTGTTCGCCTACCGGCTGATCGCCCGCGATACGGTCGAGGAGAAGATCCTGGCGCTCCAGGCGACGAAGCGGGACCTGGCCGAGGCGATCCTCACCGAGGACAACAGCCTGATCCGCACGCTGAGCCGCGAGGACCTCGAGCTGCTGCTGTCGTGAGTGCCGGGCCCTCTCTCGGTCGCTCCTGACGAGCGGACGCGATCTGGTACCATGCCCCGTGACTGGGGCGTCCGGCGGCGTCCGGTCGCGGGAAGATGAGGCGCTGGCCCGCTCGAATCCTCGCCCCCACTGGCAGGCGCAGTGCCCGATGCACCGAAAGGCGTCATCTCAGGATCCGGTCGTCGGAGTGGCCGGCCGGAAATCGCCGGGATTGCCGGCCGGAAAGAGGATGCGGCGATGGATGGACTGGTGAACGAACGATGCGTCGCGTGCCGGAAGGACTCGCCGCGCGTGACCCCCGCGGAGATCGCGGAGCTCCAGCCCCGGATCCCCGACTGGATCCTGGTGGAGCGTGAGGGGATCGGGCGCCTGGAGCGCGTCTACCACTTCCCCGACTTCGTCCGGGCGCTGGCCTTCACCCATCGCGTCGGAGAGCTGGCGGAGACCGAGTCTCACCACCCCGCGATCCTGACCGAGTGGGGCAAGGTCACCGTGACCTGGTGGACGCACAAGATCCGAGGGCTCCATCGCAACGACTTCGTCATGGCGGCGAAGACCGATCGCCTGCTCGCGGACATGCCCGCCAGCGAGCCCGGGGCACGGTGAGCGCATCCGGTGGCTGAGAGCCTGGTCGAGAGCCTCGTCGAGGTTCGCGAGGCACACTGGTTCGATGTGGCCGCGCTCGAGCGGTACCTGGCGCAGCACGTCGATGGGTTCGCCGGGCCGCTCACCGTGCGCCAGTTCCAGGGCGGCCAGTCGAACCCGACCTATCACCTGTGGGCGGGGGGTCGGGAATACGTGCTCCGGCGCAAGCCGCCGGGGAAACTCCTGCCCTCGGCGCACGCGGTCGACCGCGAATACCGGATCATCACCGCGCTCGCCCCGACTGACGTCCCGGTTCCACGGACCTACGCGTTCTGTCCCGACGAGGCGGTGATCGGGACGCCGTTCTACGTCATGGAGTGCGTGCACGGCCGGATCTTCCGCGACCCCTCGCTGCCCGGAGTGACGCGCGCGGAGCGCGCCGCGATCTACGACGTCATGAACGACGTGCTGGCGCGCCTGCACCGGCTCGACTGGCGGGCGCTCGGCCTCGAGGACTTCGGCAAGCCGGGCAACTACTTCTCGCGCCAGATCCATCGCTGGATCAGCCAGTACCGCGCGTCGGAGACCGAGCGCATCGAGACGATGGAGCGGCTCATCGCCTGGCTGCCCGGGCACATCCCCGGCGACGACGAGACGACGATCGTGCACGGCGACTACCGGCCGGGAAACATGATCATGCACCCGTCCGAGCCGCGCGTCGCCGCGGTGCTCGACTGGGAGCTGTCCACGCTCGGCCACCCCCTCGCGGACCTCGCCTACACCTGCATGCCCTACCACCTCGACGCCGGGGGCGACGGCTTCGCCGGCCGGGACCTGAGCGGGCTTGGAATCCCCTCGGAGGCCGACTACATCGCCGCCTACTGCCGCCGCCGGGGCCGGGCGAGCATTCCCGACTGGGACTTCTACATCGCCTTCTCGTTCTTCAGGCTGGCGGCGATCTCGCAGGGGATCATGGGACGCGTCCTGGCCGGCACGGCGAACGACCCCAGCGCGCGCGAGCGGGGCGCCCGCGCCCGCCCGCTCGCCGACCTCGGCTTTGCCGTGGTCGCCGCCCGTGGCGGTTGAGATCCTGGCGCGGAGAGGGCGCTGGTTCGTCCTGGTCGCCCTGCTCTCGAGCACACTCGGCTGTCCCGTGGGAGCCGGCGCCCAGGAACCCTGCGATCCGAGACTCGTCCGGCCTCCGGGTGAACCGTTCGGGTACGGCCTGCGCGGCGACCGGTGCGAAGGCCTCTATGTCAGGGAGGTCGCGGGCAGCGGCGGGCTCTTGGTCGCATCGTTCACGGAGCCGTTCGAGCATTTCGATTTCGGACCTGGCGGGAGCCCGGGACCTGGCGGGAGCCTGCATCTGGAATGGACGGCGCCCCGCAACGCCGAGGTCCGGCTCCGAGGCTTCTCACTCAGGCGTAAGCTCTACTACCGGATGGACACCATTCGTCCTCCCGGCACGACGACGTATGTCTGGTCCGCTGACGTTCTCGCCTCGCTCAAGATGCGAAGCCAGGAGCTCGCCATCGTCGGGTGGACGTCCCAGGCACTGGGGGGCCGGACGCAAGAAGTCTATGTTCCACTCCGAGTCGGGAGGCAAGGGCCACGTCCGCGATCAGGCAGATACCTGCTCGTGCTGCTGCCTGGCGCCGACCTGACCGAAGTGTTCATCACCCTGTCGACCGTCGGGGCCGACGGACGCGCGGGCGCCTTCCTGAAGCGGGATGAGCCCCTCGGATACGGGTACTACCCGGCCGAGCGGGGCATCACGGTTCCTCTTCCGGAGCTCAAGGCTCCGGGCATCTATCAACTACAGGCCGGGGCAACCCTGACGAGGGGTGGATCGGCGGCGAGAAGCCTCCTCTTCTACCATCCCGGTGGGTAAGGGTCGCGTCGCGCGGCGCTCGGGTGACGGGGACGCCGCGGGGGAGTCGACTATCCACGACAACCGGTCGGGGGCGCCGGGGAGGAGCAGCGCTCGCTGCCCCGACGGTGACTGAGCGGGCGTGAAGAGATCGACGCCCACGCCGACCGGTGGGAGGTGTGGGGGAGGAGCGGCGCTCGCTCCCCCCGACGGTGACTGAGCGGGTGGAAGATCAGCTTCGAGATCTCTTGCGGCGCCAGGTCCAGGCGGCCAGCGACGAAGCCGTCCGATCGGGCGGGCAGGTCTCCGCCGAGCAGATCGAGGCCTTGGCGCGGCTGGCGCGCCTGGTCGAGCTTCAGGGGGCCGCCGCGCCGCCGCCCGGCCGCCGGCGGTGGCCCCTGGCCGCTGCGCTCGCCGGGACGCTCCTGATCGTGAGCGCGCTCTTCTTCGCTCGAGTTCGCGAGACGGAAGTCGAGCTGGACGTCGCCGTGTCCGAGGTGAGCTTCGCGTTGCCCTCTCCGCAGGTGTTGATCGAGGGGACGGCGCTGACCGCCCTCGGCGTCTCGGGCTTGCGGGGGATCCAGCTTCCGGACGCCCCTGGCCGAGAGGCTCTGGCGCTCGTGGCTCCGGAGGGCGCAGAGTCAGCCATCAGGATGACAGCCGGCGCCGAGAACCGTCCCGGCACGATCGATCTGGGCACGATCATGGCCCCGGCCCGGACACGGGTGTGGCTGCGCCGCGCCGAGGCCCCCGGCCAGTACCGCCTGTCCCTGCAGAGCGCCGACCTCGACCTGCACGTGGACGTGCACGGGAGCGTGCGCCTGGGGCTTCCCGGCGCTGCCGCCCGGCAGGTCGTGTTCGTGAGCCCGAAGGCCGTGCTCCTGCAGCCCGGCCCCGGCGTGATCGACCTGGACCTCACGTTCCGGGACCTCTCACGGACCAGCCTGTCGCCTCAGATGTCCGTGAGCGCCCTCTCCTTCTCCCAGGTCGAGCAGCTCGGCGACACCGAGCACTCGGTCGTGCGCCGTCTCTCCACGGTTCTCTCCGGCACCCTCTACCTCGAGTCCCTGGACGGCGCGGCGCGCCCGCTCCGGCCTGGCGAGGACATCCGGTTCGGACAGGCGCGTGGTCAGCTCCGCGCCGTCCGGCTCGGTGATGACCACATCTCGCTGCGATTCCACGGACGCGTTCGAGACATGACCACCGGGTCCGAGGACAGCCCGAGAAGCCTGATGCCGACCTGGCTGGAGTGGCTGAAGGCACGCCACGGTCTCTCGCTGCTCTGGGGGACTACGCTCTACGTCTCTGGCCTGATCGTCGGCGCGCTGCGCTGGTTGCGGATGCCCACATGACCCCCCCGGCCGGCCTCTCCCCGGCCACGGCGTTGCCGGCCTCCCGGACCCGCGCGCTGCCGATCAGCTCGAGCGGCCGGACGCTGCGGCACGTCGCCTGGGTTCTGGCCTCACTGTCTCTCGTGCTCGGCTCCGCCGGCTTCACCCAGGAGCCTGCGAGCGAGGCCGAGGAACAGGCGAAGCGCCTGGTCGTGATGATCCGGGGAAAGCTCGCCGGGACCGACACCATCGGCGCCGGCATCATCTTCGGCGTGGGAGCGGATCGTCTCTACATCGCCACGGCCAATCACGTCGTCCGGCAGGGGACCGAGGAAGTCCAGGACCAGGACCTCCGGGTGCAATTCCGCTGGCTGCCCGGAGAGTCGGTGCCGGCCAAGCTCCTGACCGACGGCGATCACGCGCTGGACCTGGCCGTGCTGAGCGTGACGAACCTGCCGGCCATCGGCCTCCCCAGGCTGCCGTTCGATCGCCTGGGCGATGTGAGTGCGCTGAAGCGAAGGGACGCCGTCTATTCCGTGGGCTACCCGACCGGGAAACCCTGGCACTCCCGGGTGACGCCGGATGCGGTCTCTGAAACGTCAGCCGACCTGCTGAAGTTCGAATCCACGTTCCTCGCCCCCGGTCATTCCGGGGGCGCACTGGTCAATGATCGCTGGGAGCTGGTGGGCATGATCCGGAGCGATCAGCCCCCCGACGGCGAGGCGGTCCGCATCGACCGCATCCTCGAGAAGCTCCGGCAGTGGAACTACCCCGTCAGCCTGAGTCGCCGCGCCGCGGCGGAGGCCCCGAGCGGTCGAGGCGCCGAGCCGAGCGCCCCTCCGGTGACGTCGGGTCAGCGGCCGGAGAGGCGGCCGCCGGCGGCCGGTTTCGTGTCGGTGACCCCCGGCGTCGCGACCACGTGCGGCGTCATGGCGAGCGGAGCCGCCTACTGCTGGGGGGACAACCGGAACGGCCAGCTGGGCAACGGCTCGCCGAGCTCCAGCAGCGTCCCGGTGCCCGTCGCCGGCGATCTCCTCTTCAGACTCGTGACGAGCCTCGGGCCTCACGCGTGCGGGCTGACGCGGAGCGACGCCGCATATTGCTGGGGCTTCAATCGGCAAGGTCAGATCGGCAACGGCACCAAGATGGACGCCGTCTCGGCGCCGGCGCCGGTGTCGGGAGGGCTCGCCTTCGTGTCGCTGAGCGCCGGATATCTGCATACGTGCGGCGTGACCCGCGGCCAGGCCGTCTACTGCTGGGGCAGCAACCGATCCGGAGAGCTTGGCAACGGCTCGAAGGCGGAGAGCGCGGTCCCGGTCGCCGTGGCGGCCGATCGTGCCTTGCGGCTGGTCAGCGCCGGCGGGGGACACACCTGCGGCCTCTCGACCGAGGGCGTCGCCTACTGCTGGGGCGGCAATCGATCCGGCGAGCTCGGCACGGGCTCCCAGGCGGACAGCGCCGTGCCCGTCCCGGTCGCCGGGCGGCTCAGGTTCCGGCTGATCAGCGCCGGACTGGGCTACACGTGCGGCCTCACGGCCGAGGGGGTCGCGTATTGCTGGGGGGAGAACAGTGCGGGCCAGCTGGGGAACGGGAGCCAGGTGGATAGCCCGACACCCGTCCCGGTCGAGGACCCGGCGCGGCGCTTCCCCAGCCCAACCAGGGTGCGGGGTTTCCGCGCCCTCAGCCTGGGTTACTCGCACACCTGCGGGATCACCGCCGAGAACATCGCGTACTGCTGGGGGGCGAACGGGGCCGGCCAGCTCGGCAACGGGTCGAAGACGAATAGCCCGATCCCGGTGCCCGTCTCGGGCAACCTCGTCTTCCGGAGCATCCACATCGGGGGCAAGACCCCGTACACCTGCGGCGTCACGGCGGACGGCACCGCCCACTGCTGGGGCGACAACAGTGCGGGCCAGCTCGGCAACGGGTCGACGACGTCGAGCGCGGTGCCGGTCCCCGTGTCGAGCCCGCCGCCGTAGAAGGTCCCGGGTCGAGGTGCGCGGCGACCGTCTCGCCGCGGGCTATTACCGAGTCTGACCCGATTGCGTGACAAGTCCTGACGAGGGGGAACCCGTCACCGTATTTCTTGCGAGCCTCAGCAAGCGGTCCCGTGGCCCGGCGACGCGGTCTGCTCCGCTTCTGGCTCGCTGCGGAGCACGCGCCTGGCCTCGTCCAGATCGCCATGGACCTGCATCCTCACGACCTTGGTCCCGCGAAACGTATAGAGATGCCCGACCCGCCGGTCGTCTTGCGTCCCGGTGCTCAACCGGCGCACACGCTGGTGCACCACGACAAGGACGCGCGCCCCCTGCTCGACGAATTCCTCCGGCTCGACGTGTGAGTCGATGAGCTGGAACTGGCGTGTCCAGTACTCCCGGACCGCCTGCGCGCCGCGGAGGACCCGCCCCTCGAGCATGTCGGGCCACTCGACGTTCGGGTCGAGCATCCGGAGCGCATTCTCGACGTCGCGCCGGTTGAACGCCTCGTAACCCGCGCGCAGTGTCTCGATCCTGGTGTCATCCGTCACAACGCCCTCGCGGCCCCGCCTGTTCGGTTCACGCTGCGTTCTCGACCCGGCGATACTCGATGTGTCGGGCGGTGTCGTCGGCGACCGCCCGACCGTGGAGGGTCTCCACGACGTAGAACGCCATGTCGATGCCCGACGCGACTCCGGCCGAGGTGATGATGCCGTCGTCGACGACGCGAAGATCACGCTCGACCTTGACACGGCCGTTCAACGACTCCAGCAGGTCGAGAGCGCCCCAGTGGGTGGTCGCCCGGCGTCCATCGAGGAGGCCGCTCTGCGCGAGGAGGAGGGACCCGGTGCAGACGGATGTCACCCGTCTGGCTCCTGCCGCGACGCGTCGGATCCAGCCGAGCGTCTCCTCGTCGCGAATCAGGGCACGGGTGCCGAAGCCGCCGGGAACGACGAGCAGGTCGATCCGCGGCGCGTCCGCGAACCCGTAGGCGGGAATGACGCGCAAGCCGCCCGTGGCCATCACCGGCTCGGCGGACCGGGCGACGGTGAAGACGTTGAACGGCGCGCCGTCTTCCGAGCGGCGGGACTCGAGCCCCGGCACCAGGCGGGTACGCGAGAAGACCTCGAAGGGCCCGGCGAAGTCGAGGACCTCGACGTCATCGAAGATCAGGATGCCGACGTTCCACTTGTCCATTGGGGACTCCTTCTCCCTCGGAGGCTGCGGGTTCCTCGGCCGTCAGGGTGACGAAGGAAGCGGTACCCTCGGGCAATTCTACGCTGGTGGTCGTCCCGGGGCCACGATGCCGGCAGTGTAGTTCCGGCCACAGGCGGCCGCAGGGTCGTGGAGGTGTCGCCGGGGCTCCGGAGCATCGAGGGTGAGGGACTCCGCTCGGGTACGGTACGATCTGAAGGGATGCTCTCGAGCGCGACGGCATGAAAGGCGAATTCGATCAGGGCCTGGCTAACCCATAGGAGGCTACCCGCGTTCCTGGCTGGGCTGGCGATCGTCCTCTGCGCTCCCGCGCTCTGGACTGGCCTGTACACCGACGACCGGTTCCACCGCCTCGGGCTGGAGGGCTGGCCCGGCTTCGAGGACCTCGCGCTCTCGCCCTGGGACCTCTTCACGTTCGCCGACGGCGACCCCGCGCGGACGCACCGATTCATGGACCGCGGCGTCTTCCCCTGGTGGACGCTCGAGGAGGTAAAACTCGCCTTCTTCCGACCGGTCGCGGTCGTGACGCACCGGCTCGATCACGCGCTGTGGCCGGACTGGCCGGTGCTCCTGCACGCGCAGAGCCTCTTCTGGCTCGGGGCGATGGTCGCCGCGGCCGCGATCGCGTACCGGCGAGTCCTCGGGGTGACGGCGGCCGCCGGGCTCGCGGGCCTCGCGTACGCGGTGGACGACGCCCACGGCTTCCCCGCGGCGTGGGTCGCGAACCGCAACGCGCTCCTCGGCGCGACGTTCGGACTCCTCGCACTCGCTGCGCACGATCGCTGGCGGCGCTCGGGGTGGCGGGCCGGCGCGGTCGTCGGGCCGGTGCTCCTCGCGATGGGCCTGTGCTCCGCGGAAGCCGCCGTCGGAACGCTCGCGCTTCTGGTCGCGCACGCGCTGTTCCTCGACCAGGGTGGTCTCGGGCAACGTGCGGCCGCGGTCGCTCCGCACCTCGCGGTCGTCGTCGTCTGGCGCGTGACCCACGACGCGCTCGGCTACGGCGCATACGGCTCCGCCTACTACCTCGACCCGCTCGTGGTTCCTCTCCCCTTCGTCGCGGCGGTCGCCGAGCGTGCGCCGGTGCTGCTCCTCGGGCAGTGGGCGATCGCGCCGATCGATTTCTACGTGTTCCTGCCCGAGAGGGTGCGGGTGGGCCTCTGGATCGCCGCGCTCGCGTTCCTCCCGCTCGTCGCGTGGCTCTTGCGGGAGCTCCTCCGCCGCGACGCGGCCGCGCGCTTCTTCACCGCGGCCATGCTCCTCGCCGTCGTGCCGGCCTGCGCGACGTTCCCGATGGAACGGGTGCTCCTCTTCGTGGGCTTCGGCGCGATGGGCCTTCTTGGCCAGCTCCTCTCGGCGCTCCCGGAGAAGCCCGCGGCGCGCACGCTCGCCATCGGGCTCGCGGCCGTCCACCTCGTGGCGGCGCCGCTCCTGCTCCCGGTGCGCGCGCTCTCGCCGTTCATCTTCGCGTTCATCGAGCGGAACATCCAGAGCGTGCCGGACGATCCGAGGATCGCGGAGAAGGATCTCGTCGTCGTCAACGCGCCCGATCCGTACTCGAGCGGGTTCGTCCCCGTGCTCCGCGCGCTCCAGCGGCGTCCGTTCCCGGCCCACGTGCGGCGGCTCGCGTCGAGCAACGTCCCCGTGACGGTCCGGCGAGCCGACGAGCGGACCCTCTCGGTCAGGCCGGACGGCGGCTACCTCGTCGAGCCCGACGCGGCGCTCGTCCGCGACGCGCGCCATCCGATGCACCGCGGCGATCGGGTCGAGCTGACGGGCGTGACGGTCGAGATCACCGACGAGACGGCCGATGGCCGCCCCGCCGAGGCGACCTTCCGGTTCGATCGACGGCTCGACGATCCCTCGTTCCTCTGGCTCGCGATGGGGGAGCACGGGTTCGTGCCGTGGTCGCCGCCGGCCGTCGGCCGGACGATCCGCCTGCCGGTCTCCCCGCGGTTCTGAGTTGTCACCTGGTGCTCGGGGGCACGACCATGAAACGGTGCCGCTGGTGAGGAGCCTGCTCGCTGACGGAACCGGCTCGAGTGCGCGACCATCTGCAGGGATATGGTCGAGCGCGGCGGTATGAAAGGCCAGTTCGATCAGTCTCATCAGAGCCGGGGGTGGTGGACCTCCCGCCGGGAGGAGAACAACCGGTTCGAGTTGCAGAGCGTGGTGTTCGCGCCGTTCGCATCGAGACCCTCGTGACGTGAAGCCCGTTTCCACGGGCGCGGGCTTCGCCCTCGCGTCCGACGGCTCGATGTGGGCCGGGGCGTCTTCCGACGGTCGGATCGGCGCGCCGCGGTAGAGCAGGGCGCGCGTGCGATAATCGCCCGGGAGGAGACGGATGACCGAGCGGAAGGGCAAGCGCGAGGCCGAGGCGCGAGACGGGGGGGTGGCCCGGCCCGACTGGTTCGTCGCCGGGCTGGCCTTGGCTGGCCTCGTGGTGGCAGGCTATCTCACCTGGCTCAAGCTCCGCGGCGTGCGGGCGGCCCTCTGCGTGGCGGGCAGCGGCTGCGACATCGTCCAGGGGAGCCGCTACGCGATTTTCCTCGGCGTGCCGACCGCCCTCTGGGGCGCCGTGCTCTACGCCGCCGTGGGGGCGCTGGCGCTCAGCGGCCTCCGGCGCCAGCGCTGGATGGCCGCCTTCCTGCTCGCCGCGGCGGGTGTGGGCTTCTCGGGTTACATGACCTGGCTGTCGCTGTTCGACCTCGGCGCGGCCTGCGTGTATTGTCTCGCCTCGGCCGGCATCGGAGTCTCGCTCCTCGCCGCGCTCGTCTGGCGGCGGCCGCCCGCGCGGGGACGCCGTTCCCCCCTCCGGCCGGCGGCCCTCGCCGCTCTCGCGGGCTCGGCTGCCGTCGGCGCGGTGGTGGTCGGGGCGTTCGTCTTCGCCTGGGACCAGGCCGCGCCCAGCGGCTATCAGTCGGCGCTCGCGCGCCACCTCGAGGAAAGCGGCGCCGTCATGTACGGCGCCTTCTGGTGACCCGCCTGCAAGGAGCAAAAGGCCCGGTTCGGGCCTGCCGCCGGTCTCGTGCCCTACGTGGAGTGTGATCCGAAGGGGATCAGCGCCCGCCCCGATCTCTGCCAGAAGGCCGGCGTGCGCGCCTACCCGACGTGGACGGTCGGGAGCGAGCGCGTGGAGGGGGTGCTTTCCCTCGGCGAGCTCGGCCGGCTCTCGCGCTTCCGCTACGCGACGACGCCCGCCGGCGGCTAGTCGGCGACCGCGCCGTCTCGGCTCGCCACGAAACCAGCGGGAGGGGGACGCTCGCGGCGGCCTACGGGGCGGCCTCTTGCGGGCGGGTGACATCGAGCTCCGCGGCGAGCCGTCTCGTGCGGTCCGCGTGATGCGGGACGCTCGACGCGACGAAGAGCCGCAAGGCTTCGCCGAGGTGCGTCCGCGCCGCGTCGCGGTCGGCCCGCCGGCGGGCCACCCGCGCGAGGTCCAAGCGCGTCCGGGCAATATCGTACCGCGTGCCGATCGCGGGGATGCTCACGCGATCTTCGCCGGGTCGGCGCCCGGGTGTACCACCGAGACGAGGATGCCCGGTGCACGGGTACCGGTGACCCGTGACATCGGACGGCGGCCGGCCGGGACCGAAATAAACTATGCGGTCCCCGGTGCCGCGCGCGATCGCCGCCGCTCTCGTTCTTGGCCTCAGCGGTGGATGCTCCTCCTCGGTTGTCCTGACTGTTCCACCGGTCGCTAAGCAAGCGCCGGCCGAGCTGTCGCGCCCACCGCGTGCACGGCTCGGCGAGCTCACGGGTGCCCCGTGCTTCCGCGAACAAGTAAAGGACTATCTCTCGTCCCCGGGCGGTCTTCAGCTCGCGACGGAAGGCGGTCCCTTCGACCTGACGCTGAGCGGCAGCGCGACGCGTATCGATGTGCATTCCAATCGAGGCGACAAGGAAGTCTCCCTGCTGTATTTTACCGCGTTCGTCATAACGGCCCCGATCGCAGCCGCGATGTACGGGGCGAAGGACTGGCACGCCGACGCAGCGGCGGAGGGTGAGGTCGTCGCTGCGGACGCGGCCGGCACCGTTATCTGGAAGAAGAGCGTCACAGTGTCGATCGCCGAGAGTCAGCGGACGATGCCGAGCGACGAGGCGCTGAAGGCAGCAATGAGCAGCGCGGTCTGTCACAAGTTGGCCGTCACGCTCTTGAACGGCCTCACAGAACACCTGGCGAATCGACGTTGAATCGCCCTCGTGGCGTCTCGGCGTTGCAAGCACCTCCCCGTTTTCCTGCGACGCAGTCGTCGGAGACGGGACGCACATGTGAGCAAACGGGAACATTGGTAACACAGTAGACCTGGAACATCGGTAACACTGCCGGTTGGGGTTATGTCGTTCTGACATCAGGCGCGGATCCGGAAGGTTCGCTCGTCGAGTTTGCCGGGGAGAAGTCGTACAGGGAGGCATAACCGGGGATCACGATCCGGTCGTCGGGCGGCAAGGGCGGACGCCACGGTGCGCGGGCGTGGACTCGGCGCACGCGCTCCACGTACTCATCCGGCGACAGCCGCGGTGCCGACGGGTCGAAGCGGGCAAAGCGGTGGAACTGGATCACGGCGCGGACCATGACGAAGCACCAGTTGGCGTAGAGGTCCGGCTTGCCGCGGTTCTTGCTGCGGCTCTCGTTGCGGAAGGCAAGGGTGTCCACCCCGAAGCGGATGGCCGGCGGGGGGGCGGCGACGCGGAGTACCGTGTCGAGCGCTGGGGCGGAGACACACCCGGCGGTGAGGAGGGCCACCGCGATGGAGACACGAGCCCCGGAGCTGATCACGATGGAGTCGATTTTACTCGACACCCCTGTCCCGGGCGGGGCCCCGAATCGCGTTGACCTGGTGCACCGAGAACGATAGTGTCTACCGAAGAATGCCCCGACCGCCATGCGGGATCGACGCCGAAGAAATCGCCGTCGCCCTGACTGCCTTCGTCAACGCCAACGTCATGGCCCGTGGTCGTCCGATCGAGCCGGACGACGATTTCGAGGCGGCGGGCGTCGACTCGATGGGACTGCTGAAGGTCCTGCTGTTCATCGAGGCGGAGTTCGGATTCTGGATGCCGGATGAGGACCTCGTGGAAGACAACGTCATGTCCCCGCGGGCCCTCGCGAACTACATCTGTCGGAAGAGACACCTGCCCTAGCGATCCGCCCCGTGCGTCGTCTTCCCCTTCGCGGCGCCGATCTCGTCTTGACGGCCATGCATTCGCGCTGGAAGCGCGCGGGGGCGAGCAACAATACCGTCCTCGTCGTCCAGCTCGACGGCCCGATCGATCGCGAGCGGTTCCGCCGGACGCTGGACCGGTTCCTGGACGTGTGCCCGTGGCCGGCCTCACGCCTCCGACGGCCGTTTCCGTGGGGCAAGCTCCACTGGGCCGCCGGTCCGCGCGCAGCCCTGACGCCTCCCTCCGTGTGCCAGCGGACCGCCGCCACGCCGGAGGACCTCCAGCGGTTGCTCGAGGCGGAGCTCAACTCGGCGATCGATCCACGACGTGATCCACCCCTGCGGTTCGTGGTCATCGACGCGGGCCCGGACCCCGCCAGGACCCAGGGGGTGCTGGTGGTGACGTGGTTTCATCCCTTCATGGACCCACGGGGCGGCCAAAATCTCCTCATGCACCTGTCCCACCTGGACGCCGACGGCCGCCGGTCGCCGTGGGGCGAGCGACCTCCACCGTTCGTGGCGGCCCGGGATTCGCGGCCGCTGCGGGAGCGTGGGCGGCAGGCGCGCAGGAGCCTCGACTACATGCGGACGCTGGCACCGGTGCCACCGGTGTCACCGGGCACGGGGCTCGCCTCGCCTGGGCGGGTTCGCTTCCGGCAGGAGAGCTTCGTCGAGCGCGACCCCGCCGCCGGTCGAGCGCGCGCCACGCAGGAGATCTCCTGGCGTCTCGCCCTGGTGGGAAGGGCCATGGCCGAGCTCTGGGGCCGGCGGGGCCTGCCGGACGCTCCCTTCCTCCTGCCGATCTCGGTGGACCTGCGGCCCAAGGGCGAGCCCGGGCCGACGTTCGGGAACTTGCTCGCGTTCCACTTCGCCCGGTTCAGGCCTTCCGAGACCGCCGACCTCCCCGCCCTCGCGCGGATCCTGCGCCGCCAGATGGCGGACGCCGTCCGCGACGGACAGATCGAGGCCAACGCGGTGGCGATGGAGTTCCTGCATTACCGCCCGCTCTCGATGATGCCGCGGGCGATCCCGTGGGCCGCGGGCGGAGAGGTCTTCTCCTTCCACTGCGCGGACATCATGGGGTTCCCGCCCTCGCTCGATCGATTCCTCGGCCGCCGCGTCGTGAATGGCTACCATGTTCCCGCCGTTCTTCCCCGGCCCGGGATCGGAGTATTCTTCAACCGGTGCGCGGGTCGGAACAACCTCGTCGTCGCGTGGGTCGAAGGAGCGGTGGGTGAGGACGAGGTCATGCGGATCGTGGAAGTCGTCCGCGAGGGCATGGGATGGATCGGGACGTCGTGACGTATGACGTCGTGGTCGTGGGCGGCGGCGCCGCCGGTCTGGCTGCGGCGGTGGCCGCTGCGGGCGGCGGCGCTCGAACCGCCCTCGTCGAGCGCTACGGCTTTCTCGGCGGCATGGCCACCGCCGGCATGGTCAGTACGATCTGCGGGCTCTACCATACTTCGTCGGACGGCGCCCCGGAGCCGCTCAACGACGGCTTCGCTCTCACCTTCGCGCGGCGGCTGGCGGCCATGCCCGGCTGCGAGAAGCCGGTCCGCCACGGGCGGACATTCGTCCTGCCCTACACCCCGTTCGCCTTCTCGTGCCTGGCGGACGACCTGACCGCCTCGGCCTCAGGGCTGGACGTCTACCTCCACGCCTACCTCACGGGGGTCACGACGGGGGCGGGCCGGATCGAGACGCTGCGCATCGCGACCTGGGAGCGGAGCATCGAGCTCCGCGCGCGGGTCGTGGTGGATGCGAGCGGCGACGCGGTGGTCGCCCATCGAGCCGGCGCGGCGACGGAGACCGCGCCGCCGTCGGGACGGCTGCTGCCGTCACTGGTCTTCGTCCTCCAGCAGGTGGACCGCCAGACTCTCGCCCCCGGCCCCCGCCTGGCGCTGCTCCGGACGCTCGTCGCCGCCGAGCGCGATGGGCGCTTGCCGACGGGCGCCTCGCATCTGGTCATCGCGCCATCGCCGCAGCCGGGCGAGGTCGTGTGCAAGCTCGCCCTCGACGGGATCATGGACGAGCTTTCCGGACGGCGGGATTTCCTCACGACGGCGGAGCAGGAAGGCCGCAGGCGCGCTCTCGCCCTCACGGAGTTTCTGAAGACGATGCCCGCCTTCGCGCGCGCGTTCGTCTCCCACGCGGCAGCCCAGGTCGGCGTTCGGGAGAGCCGCCGCGTGATCGGGCCGTATCAGCTCACCCGTGAGGACGTCCTGTCCGGCCGGCGCTTCGCTGACGGCGTGGTCCGGGCCAGCTGGCCCATCGAGTTGTGGGAGGAAGGGCGCCTCGGACCCGCGTACGAGTACCTGGAGGACGGACAGGCCTACGACATCCCGCTCCGCAGCCTGCGGGCCCGGGACGTGGACAACCTCTTCGTGGCCGGCCGCTGCATGAGCGCCACTCACGAAGCCCTTGGATCCGCGCGCGTGATCGGCACCTGTCTGGCCGCGGGCGAGGCGGTGGGAATCGCTGCGGCCGGCCAGGCCGACGACCCGTGAATCTCGCCGACCTCCTCCACTCCTCCGCGGACAGACACTCGCACCGACCGGCGGCGACCGATGTTCGGTCGGGCCGCTCGATCACGTACGGCGCGCTCGCGGGGGAGGCTGAACGCATCGCCACGTTCCTGATCGCCGAGGGCGTGGCGCCGGGTCAGCGGATCGGGCTCCTGAGCCCGAACAGCTTGGCGTACCTGCCTGCGGCGTTCGGTCTCCTGGCCGCCGGGGCCTGCGTGGTCCCGCTCGCCACCAACCTGACCCCGGGGGAGACGGCGCAGATCCTGAGCGAGATCGACGTGAACGGGTGCCTGTTCTGGCCCGGCGCGGAGCCGCTCCCGGGTCCTGGGCCGCGGTCAGTGGGGGCGGACGGCGAGTGCGACGGCTTCACGTTCCGGTGGATCGACCGGGGGATCGACGGGCCGGCCGAGCTGCGCCGGCTCGAGCCCGCCTTCATCCGGTTCACCTCCGGGACGACGGCGCGCTCGAAAGGCGTGGTGCTGTCCCACGCGGCGACGGCCGCCCGCGTCGACGCCGCCGATCGGGTGCTCCACTTCACGCCCGACGACCGCATCCTATGGGTGCTCCCGCTCGCCTACCACTTCGCGGTGACCATCGTGGCCTACGTGAAGGCGGGGGCGCACATCCTCATGTGTCCGGACACGCTTCCCCGGACGGTGGTGGAGGCGATCCGGCGATTCGAGGCGAGCGTGCTCTATGCCTCCCCGTTCCACTTCGAGCGCCTGGGCAACCTCGGGCCGACGGGACCGCTCGCCAGCGTCCGTCTGGCCCTTTCGACCAGCGCGCCGATCACACCGGCCATCATGGACCGCTTCGAATCGGTCTACGGAGTACCCGTGGCCCAGGCGTACGGGATCATCGAAGCAGGCTTGCCCTGCATCAACGTGAGGACCGACGGGGTCTCGGCCACCTCGGTCGGCCGCCCCGTTCCCGGGTACGAGATCGCCGTCTTCTCCGACGCGGGTGAGCGCCTGGCCGCGGGTGTGACGGGCGAGATCGGCGTGCGCGGCGACGGTCTGTTCTCCGCGTACTATGCCCCGTGGCAACGGCGCGATCAGCTGACGCGTGACGGCTGGTTCCTCACCGGTGACGTCGGCTGGCTCGAGGAAGGCGGAGCGCTCCACCTCCAGGGTCGCAAGAAGGCCGTGATCTTCGTGGCCGGGGTCAAGTTCTTCCCCGACGAGGTCGAGGAGTGCATCAACCGGTTCCCCGGAATCAAGGAATCCCGCGTCTTCGGCCACCCGCACCCTCGCCTGGGCCAGGTCCCGCGGGCGGAGATCGTGCTGGCCGGGAGCGCCTGCGACGTGGACGCCCTCCGAGGGCATTGCGCCCGCGCGCTCTCGCCGTACAAGGTGCCGGTCGAGTTCGCCGTGGTCCCGGCGATCGGCCGGACGCTGGGGGGCAAAATCCTCCGGCGATGAGCGCCGACGCGCCCCTACGCGTGGCCATCCTCGGTGCCGGCCCCTCGGGGTCGGCACTGGCCATCCTCCTCGCCCGTGGGGGCGCCGAGGTCACGCTCTTCGACGACGGCCGCCGCCCGGAGCTCCTGGTCGGGGAATCCCTCGTGCCCGCCGTCATCCCGATCCTCCGGCGCCTGGGCATCGAGGAGGAGACGGCGACCTTTAGCTGTGTGAAGCCCGGCGTCTCCTTCGTCTGGTCGCCCACGGACCGCTTCAGCTTCACCTTCGCGCGCTTCGCCCCGGCCGTGTTCCCGTACGCCTACAACATCCCGCGCCCCCGGTTCGACGACGTCCTTCTCGCCCGGGCCATCGCCAGCGGGGTCAACAGGGTCGTCGCCAGCGCCCGACTGGAGCCGGCCGCCCAGGATGGGAGCGGAGCCGAGCTGGCCCTCAGCCCCGAGACCGTGGCCGCCGTGCCGGAGCTGCGTGGCCGGCAGCCGGACCTCGTCGTCGACGCCACGGGGCGGACCCGGCTCGCCGCCCGCGTACTGGGGATTTCCGCCCGGGGCGGGCCCCGCAAGGACGTTGCGCACTTCGCCCACTTCGAGGGCTTCCGGTGGGAGGAGCCGCCTGGACAAGTGCTGATCACGCGTGGCCGAGCGGGCTGGAGCTGGTGCATCCCGCTCAAGGATCGGCTCTCCGTGGGCATCGTCCTGGGCCAGGACGCCGCCACCCATCTCGGGCGCACCCCCCAGGAGCGGCTCTCGCAGGCCATCGCCGGCGACCCGTGGCTGTCCGCGATCGTCGGAGACGCACGGCGCGTGACCGGCGTGGCCACCTACTCGAACTATCAGCTGATCTCCCAGCGAGGCTCGGGGGCCGGTTGGGTGATGGTGGGGGACGCCTTCGGCTTCGTCGATCCCATGCTCTCGCCCGGCGTCTTCCTGGCGCTCCGCTCGGCCGAGCTCGTCGCCGAGGCCTTGACTCCAGTGCTGGAGCGACGAACGCCGGCCTCACCGGGCGCGCTGGCCGCGATGCTCCGCTCGTACGCCGTGACCCAGACCGCCGCGCTCGCCGCGTGGTCGGACCTCGTAGCCTATTTCTATGATGGACGCATGCTCGCCCTCCTGCGCTCGGGACACGCCTGGATGGACAACGGATCGAGCCGCCTGAAGACGGCCATGCAGGACCACATCGAGCGACACATCGCGCTGCAGGCCGGCGGCATGCGCACCACGTCGCGTTACAGCCGGGGCCTGCTTCGGCTCTTGAGCCGGCACGGGTTGCGGGGCGTCGAGCCGGCCGAGTTGGCGATCCGGTGACGGGCGCTACCGGACAGCTTTCACCGCCACGTACTCGCTGAGGAATCCGCCGAACACGCGCCGCTCGACGTCGA
>CAZWXA010000020.1:0-8933 GCA_964637755.1 uncultured bacterium
GATCAGCAAGGTCGGCTCGGGCTCGAGGACCCTGCGGACGCCCTTGAAGCGGTACTAGCCCGCGAGGCCCACGCTACCACGCGAGGTCAGGAGTCCGGGCGGACTTTCGGGAGGGGCAGGGGCGACGACGTATCGGGGGGCCACTCCCCGGGCCACTCCCCCGGGGGCGGCCGAGGGATCTGCCCACGCTGGCGGATTAGCTCTCTGCCTATGCTTGAGGTTGCTGTTGCGGGGGCCGCGGCCGAACGTTGAGGGGCGTCTCGTCGAACTGCACGTTGTCGACGACGGCCTTCACGGAATAGTCCGTACCCGGCCGGAATTGTACCGGCGCAATCGTCACCGACACTGGCATTAGGAAGGAGCGGCCTGGGGTAACGCCTGGCGGCCGCCCTGCCTCGAACTGCGCGATAACCTGAAACGGCTGATCGCCGGTCGGGGTCGGCACCTGGAAGGGCTGCCCGTCCGCATCGACGGTCGTGGCGCCGATTGGTCTCGTCCCACTCGATCTGGATGAGCGCGCAGATCGCGAAAGGGCTTGGGTCGGGACCGATCTCGGCAACGCCGAGGCCCAGGCCGTAGATCAGGTTCGCCTGGACCTCAGCTTGGCGGGCAAGGAACAGCCGGACTTTCACCGACCGATCTGGACTTTCGGGCTCTGCGCTGGTGGTGTCACGATGGTACGGCTCACGCCTTTGACACCTGCTGGCGCGGCGGCCGTGATCGCCACGACGAATGGGGCGGGCTGGACGGTCACCTTGGATTCGCTCATCGCATTTGTTCTCCTCCGAGTTCTAGTGTACCCCCAGGGCGGCTCCGAGTCTGGCGGAACGCCCAGGGCTCGTCAAGCCCGACTTTCGAGCCGGGGTGCGCCTGCTCGCCGCCCCCGGCTCGCGGGCGTCAGATGCCCGCTGCGTCTGCCTACGCCTCTCTCCCTTGCCGCGGCCATTCTCCGGGGACGTCTCGAGCCCCCCCCTGCCCGGGTGTGCACCGGACTACCTCAATCCCGAGGCTCCGGGCCAGCTCGAGAAGCCTCTCCTCCCTCGTACAGTCGTAGAGCAGGGCCGGGAACTGCAGGGTCGGCCCCGAGCGGGGGCCTCGTTAGCCGTCCGTGAGCTTTCCGGTCGAGATCCTTCGATTGGCGGGGAGAAAAGCATCATGGTGCCGAAGGGGGGACTCGAACCCCCACGGGTTGCCCCACACGCCCCTCAAACGTGCGCGTCTGCCAGTTCCGCCACTTCGGCGCGCCCTGGAGTATGCCACTACCTGATCAGACGCGCAAACCTCCCCACGGCCTGCCGGAGGCGCGGGTCGAGCGCGTCGCGGATGCCCTCCCCGAGCAGGTTGTACGACAGCACCGTGACCAGGATCGCGAGCCCCGGGTAGAGCGACAGCCACCAGGCCAGCTCGATCGCGTCCTTGCCCTCGTTCAGGATGTTGCCCCAGGTGGCGTGCGGAGGCTGCACGCCGAGCCCCAGGAACGACAGACCGGACTCCGTGAGGATCGCGGCGGGGATCCCGAGCGTCATGGTGACCAGGACCGGTGCCATCGCGTTCGGCAGGATGTGCCGCCAGATGATCCGTACCGCGCTCGCCCCGATCGACTGGGACCACACGACGAACTCACGCTCCCGGAGAGTCAGGAACTCCGCGCGGACCAGCCGCGCCACTCCCATCCAGCCGGTGAGCCCGATCACCGCCATGATCGTCCAGATCGAGGGCCTGAGAAAGGCGAGCACGGCCAGGAGCAGGAAGAAGCGCGGGAAGACCAGCATGAGGTCGACGAGCCGCATGATGAAGGCGTCGATCGTGCCGCCGTGATAGCCGGCCGCCGCTCCGAGCAGGATGCCGATGACCGTCGCGATGCCAACCGACACGAAGCCCACGGCGAGCGACACCCGGGATCCGTACAGCATCCGCGCCAGGACGTCGCGGCCGAGCTGGTCCGTCCCGAGCGGGTGGTCCCGGGACGGCGCGTCGAGCATCCGCTTCATCTCCGGCCGGTGGGGGTCCCAGGGCGCGAGCCAGGGCGCGAGCCCCGCGACGAGGAAGAGGAAAATCACCACGACACCGCCCGCCAAGGCGAGCCGGTTGCGGCGGAAGGTGCGCCAGAAGTCCCTCACCGGCGGCGGCCGCCGACGCGGATGCGCGGGTCGATCAGGCCGTAGGAGACGTCGGCGATCAGGTTCGCCAGGAGCGTCAGCGTCGACACGATCACGAGGTTGCCCATGATCACCGGGTAGTCGCGCATGTAGACGGCCTGGACCATCAGCTGGCCCATGCCGGGGATGGCGAAGATCGACTCGACGATCACGCTGCCGCCGATGAGGCCCGGCAGGGAGAGCCCCAGGATCGTCACCACCGGCAGCAGGGCGTTCCGGAGCGCGTGCTTGCCGATGACCGCCTTCTCGGAGAGCCCCTTGGCGCGCGCCGACTGGATGTAGTCCTGCCGTACCACCTCGAGCATGCTCTGGCGCATGTACCGGGAGAACCCGGCCAGCCCGCCGAACGTCGCGACCAGGATGGGGAGCAGGAGGTGCGAGGCGATGTCGAGCTGCTGCCGCCAGAAGGACAGGTACTCCCAGTTAAGGGACCGGAGGCCGGAGATCGGCAGCCAGCCGAGCTGCACGCCGAACAGGATCATCAGGAGCAGGCCGAGCCAGAAATCCGGCGTGGCGAAGCCGATGAACACGAAGACCGTGAGGACCTTGTCGAAGGTCGAGTACTGGCGCGTGGCGGACAGGATGCCGAGCGGCACCGCGAGGGAGATGATGACGACCATCTCGACGATGTTGATCACGAGCGTGATCGGGAGCCGCTCGCCGATCTTCTGCAGCACGGGCCTGGCGTCCGGGGCAAAGGATCGCCCGAAATCGAGCCGCGCGAGGCGCGTGACCCAGGCCCAGTACTGCTCGTGGAGCGGCCGGTCGAGCCCGTAGAGCTCGCGCAGCGCCTGCTTGGCGTGCGCGGACGATTTGACGCCGAGGTCGCCGGTCTGGATGTCGACGGGCTCGCCGGGCGCCAGGTGAATCACGATGAACGAGACACAGGTGATGCCGACGAGCAACGGGATCGCGAGGACGGCGCGCCGGGCCGTGTAGAACAGCATGGCCCGCTATCCTAGCCGATCAGTCGGCGGTGTAGCGCTGCAGACGCCGCGGGACGAACCACTCGGGGAAGTTGTGGGTGATGCCGCTGGCCGCGGGCACGATGCCGCGGACCCGGGCCGCCACCACCGGCAGGCCATCGCGGAAGTAGAGGAAGACCAGGGGCTGATCCTCCGCCAGCACTTCCTGGAGCCGGTGGTAGTACCGGATCCGGTCCTTCTGCTCGCAGAAGGACCGCCCCTTCTCCAGCAGCGCGTCCACCTCCGGGTTGGCGTACGAGATGTGGTTCAGCTCGTCGGGCCCCGTCTTCGACGAGTGCCAGATGTCGTACTGGTCGGGATCCAGACCGATGCCCCAGCCCAGGATGATCGCGTCGAAGCGGCGCTTCTTGATGTATTCCTTGAGCAGGGACGCCCACTCGATCACGCGGATCTCGGCGCCGACCCCGATCGCCTTGAGGGACGACTGGATCAGCTCGGCGATCTTCTTGCGCTCGTCATTGCCCTGGTTCGTCAGGATCTCGAAGGTGAAGGGCTTGCCGTTCTTGTCGAGCAGGCCGTCGCCGTCGCGGTCCTTCCAGCCGGCCTCGGCGAGCAGCGCCCGCGCGCGCGCCGGATCGTGCGGGTACCGCCGCACCTTCGGGTTGTAGGCCCAGGTGCCGGGCTTGTAGGGGCCGGTCGCCTCGCGCCCGAGGCCCAAGACGACGCCCTCGATCAGCTCCTGCCTGTCGATCGCGTGGGCGAAGGCCTGGCGGACACGGCGGTCGGCGAACCGCGGGTCCTTCAGGTTGAAGCCGAGATACGTGTAGGTGTTTCCGGCGTACCGGTATTTCGTGTAGGCCTTCCGGAAAGCCGGATAGTCCGTCTGCCGCGCGTACTGGATGGCGGTCAGGTCGGCCTTGTCGACGCCGTTGGCCTTGAGCTCCAGGAAGATCGTGGCCTGGCTCGGGATGATCCGGTAGACCACCCGCGAGATGTTGGGCTCGCCGGCGTAGTAGTCGGGGTTCGCCATCAGCACGATCTTCTCACCGGCCTTCCACTCCCGGAATCTGTACGGCCCGTTACCGACCGGCGCCCGGTTCTGGGGCGCCTCCCGCAGCCGGCCCTCCCGGACGTACTGCCCGAGCAGGTGCCGGGGCAACATCCACATGCCCCAGCTCTCCAGCGCCGTGGCCAAGGGCTGCTTGTACGTGATCCGGACGGTGGCGGGATCGATGACCTCGACGCTCTTGACGACGAGGAAGTCCTCGTTGTAGGCCGTCGGCGTCTTCGGGTGGATCATCGTCTCGTACGTGAACCGGACGTCGGCGGCGGTGACCGGCTTGCCGTCGTGCCACTTCGCGTTCGTGCGGAGGTGGAACGTGAGGGACAGGCAATCCTTGCTGAAGTCCCACGACTCGGCCAGGTCGGGAACGAGGTTCAGCGCCTGGTCGCGCTTGACGAGACCGGTGTAGAGGAGGCTGCCCACGTCGTGGGACGGCCCGTCCGTCGTGATGTTCGGGATGAGGCCCGTGGCGTCTCCGATCGACGCCTCGATGAGCGTGTCGCCTCGCGCCGGCGCCTCCCCTCCGAACTGGAGGGGCTCGTCGGAATTGCCTTCGACGTCGCGTCCGCAGCCCCACGAGGCTGCGCACACCACGGCGACGACCACGGCCAGCCCCGCGATTCTCCGCGGCCGCATCGGTCTCCTGGCGCGAAGGGGCGAGTGGATCACTGCGCGCCCCGGCCTCAGGCGAGCGGATCGGACGTCGATTTCTTCATGCCCTCTCACTTCGCGGCTGGGGCGCCTGTGCCCCCGCCGGGCGCGGGGGCGCCGACGCCGGCGGGTTTGACCGGCTCCCGGACCACCGACTGGGAGCGCTCGCCGCCGAACAGGGTCAGCCAGAACGAGGTCAGGACGAAGGCGGCCGCGATGCCGCCCGTGATCTTCCCGAGCAGGGTCGGCGTTCCCATGGATCCGAATACCGCCTGACTGCCGCCGCCGCCGAAGGCCGAGCCGATGTCGGCCCCCTTGCCGGCCTGGAGCAGGACGATGCCGACGATCGAGAACGCAACCAGAACATGCAGAATCACGAGCAGGACGTACATCCGCTGCACCTCCAGACTCTCAGCACGAGCCCGATTGCTCCCCTGTCACCACGGTCACCCCGTTGCGCGCCACCTTCTTGACGATCGCCACGAAACCTGCCGCGTTCAGGCTGGCGCCGCCGACCAGCGCTCCGTCGATCTCGGGCTCGGTGGTGAGCGCCTCGGCGTTGTCCGCCTTGACGCTGCCACCATACAGAACCCGGACCCTCTGCGCCATCTCCTTGGACGCCAGCTCCGAGAGCAGCCCCCGCAGATAGCTGTGAACCTCCGCCGCCTGGGCCGGCGTGGCGTTCAGGCCGGTGCCGATCGCCCAGACCGGCTCGTAGGCGAGCACGTACGAATCGACGGCCGCCTGGTCGAGGCCGGCGAGACCCGCTCGCAGCTGACCCTCGAGGGTCGTGAACGTCAATCCCTGCCGGCGCTCCGCGGCCGTCTCGCCGACGCACAGGATCGGCGTCATCCCGGCGCCCAGCACGGCCTGGACCTTCCGGTTGATCTGGTCATCGCTCTCCGCGAACTCCCGCCGGCGCTCGGAGTGCCCGACCAGCACGTACCGGCAGCCCAGCTCGGCGAGCATGACGGGCGAGACCTCGCCCGTGAACGCACCCGCCGTCTCCCAGTGGCAGTTCTGGGCGCCCAGCGCGATCGCGGTGCCCGCCAGGATGTCCCTCACGACTCCGAGCCCTGTGAAGGGCGGGCACAGGACCACGTCGACGCCGCGGGGGCGTTGTATCCCCTCCCGCACGCCGGCCGCCAGCGCCCGGGCCTCCGCCAGTGTTCCGTTCATCTTCCAGTTGGCGACGACGAGGGGGGTCCGCATCAGGCGTCCGTGAGGGCCTCGACGCCCGGAAGCTTCCGTCCCTCGAGGAACTCGAGGAAGGCACCCCCTGCCGTCGAGATGTAGCCGATCCGGTCGGCGACTCCCGCTTGGTGCACGGCGGCAACGGTGTCTCCGCCACCGACCACCGAGAATCCTCGGGTCGCCGCGACCACCGAGGCCAGGCCCAGAGTCCCCGACGCGAACGGCCAGCGCTCGAACACCCCCATCGGCCCATTCCAGACTACCGTGCGGGCGGAGCGGACGAGGCCCCCGAAGAGATCCAGCGTCAGTGGCCCGATGTCCAGGCCCATCAACTCCGCCGGGATCTCCCTGATGCCGACGGTCCTGGTGCTGACGCTGTCGACTCCCCCGGCCACGACCGCGTCGACCGGCAGCGCGATGCGGACACCGCGCCGGCGCCCCTCGACCAGCGTGCGCCGGGCGGTCTCGACGAGGTCCGGCTCGACCAGGGACCGGCCGGGGTCGTGTCCGAGGGCGCGGAGGAACGTGAACGCCATGGCCCCGCCGATCGCGAGGGCGTCGACGCGGCCGAGCAGATGCTCGACCAGCGCGAGCTTGTCGGACACCTTGGCGCCGCCGAGGATCGCGCCGAGCGGTCGCTCGGGTGTTTCGAGGATCCGGCCGAGGGCGGCGAGCTCGCTCTCCATCAGAAGACCCGCGGCGGCTGGCTGGAGAAACCGCGTGATCGCGTCGATCGACGCCTGGGCGCGGTGGGCGGACGCGAAGGCGTCGTTGACGTAGCAGTCCGCGAGCCCCGCCAGCGAGCGCGCGAACTCGGGATCGTTGGCCTCCTCGTCGGGGTGGAATCTCAGGTTCTCGAGCAGGACGACCTGCCCGGGGGCCAGCGCCTGCACCCGGGCCTCGGTGACGGCGCCGATGCAGTCGGGGGCCAGGGGCACCGGCATCGAGAGCAGCTCCGCAAGACGGGCGGCCACCGGAGCCAGCGAGAGCTGCGGATCCGGGCGCCCCCTGGGGCGGCCCAGATGCGACGCGAGGACGATCGAGGCGCCCTCACCGAGACAGTGGCTGATCGTCGGCAGCACCGCCCGGAGTCGCGTATCGTCGGTGACGGTGCCGGCGTCCAGCGGGACATTCAGGTCCGCCCGGAGGAAGACCCGCTTCCCGGCGAGCGCGAGCTGCCTGACGCCGAGCTTCGGCACCGGGCGCGATCAGCCGACCACTGACAAAGGTCCATCAGCGACCGCCTTGCCTCTGAACCTTTTCGAGTGGCTGGCGAGGTCTCTGCGCGCCACGGTCACAGGAACTTCGCCATGTAGCGGATCAGGTCGCGGACACGGCAGGAGTACCCCCATTCGTTGTCGTACCAGGCGAGCACCTTGACCAGGCCGCCGTCGATGAGAGCCGTGGACGGGAGGTCCACGATTGCGGAGTGGGAGTTGCCGTTGAAGTCGCTCGAGACCAGCTCCTCGTCGGTCGCGTCGAGGATCCCGCGAAGCTGCCCCGCCGCCGCCTCGCGGAACGCGTCGTTGATCGCCTGGACCGTGGCCGGGCGCTCCAGCTCGGCCACCAGATCGACGACCGACACGTTGATCGTGGGGACTCGGATCGCGATGCCGTCGAGCCGGCCCCGGAGCTTCGGCATCACGAGACCGACCGCGGTGGCGGCGCCGGTCGTCGTCGGGATCATGCTGACCGCGGCCGCCCGGGCCCGACGGAGGTCCTTGTGGGGAAAATCGTGCACCGGCTGGTCGTTCGTGTACGAGTGGATGGTCGACGCGAAGCCGCGCTTGATGCCGAACCGATCGTCGAGGACCTTCGCGGTCGTCGCGAGGCAGTTCGTCGTGCACGACGCATTCGAGATGATCCGGTGCCGCGCGGGATCGTAGCTCTTCTCGTTCACCCCGAGGACGATGGTGACGTCGGGGTCCTTGGCCGGCGCGGAGATGACGACCTTCTTCGCGCCCGCCTGGAGGTGCTTGGACGCCGTCGCCGTATCGCGGAACAGGCCCGTGGACTCGACGACGATGTCCACACCGAGCTCCCGCCACGGCAGCGCCGCCGGATCCTTCACGGTGCACACGCGTATCTCGCGGCCGTTGACGAAGATCGACTCGCCCTTGGCGGTCACGTCGGCGCCGAGCGTTCCGTGTACCGAGTCGTACTTCAGCAAGTGCGCGAGCGTCCTGGCATCCGCCAGATCGTTGACCCCGACGACTTCGATTTCGGGCGCCGCGAGCGCCGCGCGAAAGAACACTCGCCCGATTCGACCGAACCCGTTGACGCCGACCCGAATGGCCATGGGACGAACTCCTTGATCCGTATTGCGGGGAATTATATCAGGAAGGCGGGGACCGCGAGGCGGTCCTGCTCGGCCTTCACGCCACCCGGGCCACCGTCAGGACGCCGACGGCGCCCGCCCCGGCGGCCGCGAGGACCCGCGCGCATTCCGCCACGGTCGTGCCGGTCGTCAACACGTCGTCGATCAGCAGCACGTGGCGGCCCGCCAGCGCGCCGGGGCTCCGCACGGCGAACGCGCCGCGCACGTTGGTTCGCCGCTCGGCGCCGGTGAGCTCCGCCTGCGGAGAAGTCGGGCGCACCCGCCAGAGCGCGCGCGGCGCGTGGGCCGCGCCGAGGCGCCGCGCCACTCGGCGCGCGAGCAGGGCCGACTGGTTGTAGCCGCGCTCCTGCTCGCGCCGGCGGTGGAGCGGCACCGGGACCACGAGGTCCGGTGCCGGGGCAATCGCCGGGCCGCAGACCTCGAGAAGCAGATCGCTCAGCGGACCGGCCAGCGCCGTCTTGCCGGAGAACTTGAACGCGTGCAGCGCCTCCCGAACCGCCCCCTGGTAGAGGGCGGCCGACCGGCTGTACGCGAACGCGGGGCGCCGACGGCTGCAGCGACCGCAGAGCTCAGCGCGCCCCGGGCAGGCGTCTCCCTCAGGC
>CAZWXA010000020.1:9033-20415 GCA_964637755.1 uncultured bacterium
CACCAAGGAGGTCCGAGGCGGACGATCGAGTCCCAGCAACTGTCGCACAGGGCCGGCCGTGCGGCGGCCCCACACTCGCCGCAGCTCAGGCAGACCGGCGGGAACAGCAGGTCCAGCGCCGCACGCGCTACGGCCGCAACGTGCCCCATCGACCACAGCCGGCGCACCGATCCTGCCAGGTCGGCGCGACGGCACCGCACGCGGAACATCGGTGCGAAACACCGAAGGCATGCGCGAGCTGGAGGGCCCGGCGGTACTCCTCGAGCGCCTCCCGCGTCTTGCCCCGATGCTCGAAGACGGCCCCCAGGTACGCGTGCACAGCTGGGAGGTCGGGCGCCCGTACCTCGACCTTCTCGAGGTGATCCGCGGCTTCGTCGAGCATCTCCAGCTCGAAGTAGACGCGGCCCAGGGAGATGGAGAGCGCCGGGTCGTCGGGTGCCCGTTCGAGCGCCCGCTGGTAGAGCGCGATCATGCGCGCCGGCCGGCCGTCCTCGCGGTAGGCGCGCTCGAGCCGCGCAAGGATGGGCAGCGCCGGCGCCACCTCGGCGGCGCGTTCCCAGACGCGAACCGCCTCCCTCCGGTCGCCCGCCGCTTCGTAGGCGTCACCGAGCGCGATCGTGGCTGGGACGAACTGTCGCGCCACGCGCACGGCGTTGCGAAATTCGACGATCGCGTCCTGTGGTGCCCGTGCCGCCAGCCGGGCTCTGCCGAGCTGGTAGTGGATGACGGCAAGCCTTTCGGCTTCGCCTTCCCTCTCCGCCGGAGAAACGAGGGCACTGATGCGGCGGGCGGGCTCGACGGCGTCGTCCCAGCGCCCGGACTCCACGGCGAGGTCTCGGAGGCCGCGTAGCGCCGGCAGATGGTAGCGCCGCGCCTGGAGGGCCTGACCGTACAGGGACTGCGCATCCGCATACCGCCCGGAGCCTCGTGCCTCGTCGGCCATGCGAACAAGCGTGTCGACGCGGGGGTCGGCCCCGCCCCCGTCCGCTCGTGGCCCGCCGAGAAGTCGGTCGACCGTCCCCAGCAGGGACGCGAGAGCCCGCAGAGTCGCGATCAGGGGAGGCATAGCCGTGTGAGGCGAGCCCGCGAGCCGAACCTCCGAATCCGGAACGAGCGAAGCGGCCGGGTGAGGCGAGCCCGCGAGCCGAACCTCCGAATCCGAGACCAGCGAAGCCTGTGGGCTGGAGCGAGCCGCGGACGAGCGCGAGTGTCGACGACTCCGGGGATCACCCGGTCGCCATTCGCTCCTCCTCCTCGGCCGCCCGCTGGCACTCGATACAGTAGCGCGCGAACGGCAGCGCCTCGAGGCGCTTGTCCAAAATCGGCTCGCCACACCGCTCGCATGAGCCGAACGAACCCTCGTCGATCTTCTGGAGCGCGGTCACGACCTCCCGGAGCAGCCGCCGGTCTCCGTTTCCCAGCTCGAAGATGAACTCGCGATTGTAGGCGGTGTTCGCCTGGTCGCCGAGGTCCTTGATGGAGTCGTCTTCCTGATCCTTCCCGTAGAGCACCGTTTTTCCGACTTCCTCCACGAGTTGGCGCTGCTTGTCGACGAGGCGCTTCCTGAAGTACGCCAGACGATCCTTCCGCATTCGGCCCTCCACTCCTCTGCCCGCCCGCCTCGGACGCTGCAGGCGTGCCCAGATCGTCGGCAGGAGATGCGGGCAGACATAGTATATCGAGGACGTTCACCGTCGGTGGCCGTCGACAGACCGGTACGCTAGCACGCAAGTCCAGGCGACGCAACATCCGCGCCGCCTCCAGCGGGCCTCGCTCACGCCGCCATTCGCCTGTGCTGCTCGGTCATTCCAGCCCCCCGGGTGGTTCGAGGCGCGGTGAATCCGCGCTCCCGCGGACTGTATCGACCCGGGGGGTCTGTCGAGCCCGAGGCGAGGTCGCGCCGCCCTCGGCCGCTGTGCGCGATTCGGACTCGGGGGTTCGGCTCGCCTCACCGGCCGCTGCGCTCATTCCGGATCCGGGGGTTCGGCTCGCCGCCGGCTCGCCTCACCGGCCGCTGCGCTCATTCCGGATCCGGGGGTTCGGCTCGCCGCCGGCTCGCCTCACACTTCAATCGACAGCTCGGGGGCGTCGCCCCAGAGGCGCTCGAGGGCGTAGTAGGCCCGGGTGTCCTCGAGGAAGATGTGTACGAGGAGCGTGCCGTAGTCGAGCAGGACCCATCCGCTCTCCGGGATGCCCTCGGCATGATGCGGGCGCGTGCCCTCCGTCTTCATTGCTTCACGGATCGCGTCGGCGATCGTCTGGATGTGAGTCGTCGATCGCCCACCGCAGACGAGGAAGTAGTCCGCCACGGTCGAGAGCCCCTGCACGTCGAGCACGGTGACATCGACCGCCATCTTGTCGAGGGCGGCGTGTGCCGCGTGACGGACCTCCGCCGCGCCCGCAGGCGCCGTCACGTCGCGCTCCTCGGACGAGGGCGTGGCGGCCACGACCCGAGGGACAGGTCGAGCGGCGCCGGCCGGCTGCCGAAGCGAAGCTTCACGTTCGAGTCGGACGGTGCCGGCGAGGGGGCCGGGACCACGCCGTGAGAGGAAGCCCGAGTCCATCGGGTCGAGCCGATGAGTCCGAAAGCCGTCGCACGCACGCCGTGAGACGAGACCCGAGTCGACCGAGCCGGACCCATCAGTTCCGGCCGTCAACCCTGATACAGCCGGTGCGCCCGCAGGTAGGTGATCACGGAATCCGGCATGCGATACGCGAGCGAGCGGCCCTCGCGGGCCCGACGGCGCAGGTCCGAGGCCGAGATGGGCAGAGACGCCGCGCGGACGACGAGGACACCATCAGGGGGCACGGTGTCGACTACGCGAACGAATCGCGACTCGCCGATCTCGCGGAGCACCTTCACCGCCGGAACGCCCTCGGCATCGAAGGTGCTGCCCGCGCGGGGGACCACGGCGAGACGGGCCAGCCGCGCGAGACGGACAGGATCCTTCCAGCTCAGCAGATCGAGGAACGTCTCGGAGCCGACCAGCAGGAACAGCTCGTCGTCCGATGCGGCCCGGAGTGCAGCGATGGTATCGACCGTGTACGACGGCCCGGGCCGCCGGAGCTCCAGATCCGACACGGCGAACGCCGGGTTCCCCTCGGTCGCCAGCACCACCATCGCGTAGCGGTGGTCCGCAGGAGCCAGCTGCGCGGCAGATTTGTGCGGCGGCACGGCCGCGGGAACGAAGAGGACCCGGTCGAGCCCGAGAACCTCACGAACCTCGTCGGCGAGCAGCAGGTGCCCGTAGTGAACTGGATTGAACGATCCGCCGAAGATCGCCACCCGGGCCACCCGCCTACTCCCGCACTTGCCCGTCGCCGTGCACGATGAACTTGATCGTCGTCAGCTCCTCGACGCCGACCGGGCCGCGCGCGTGCAGCCGCGAGGTGGAAATCCCCATCTCGGCGCCCATGCCGAACTGGTTGCCGTCAACGAGCCTGGTCGAGGCGTTCACCAGGACCGCCGCGGCGTCGACCTCGTGGGTGAAACGGCGCGCCTGCCGCAGGTCGGTCGTGACGATCGCCTCCGCCAGCCCGGACCCGTGACGCCGGATGTGCTGGATCGCCTCGTCGATCCCGTCGACGACCCGGACGGCGAGAACGAGATCGAGGTACTCGGTATCCCAGTCCTCGTCGGCTGCCGGCCGAGCCGACGGGACCAGCGCCCGCGTGCGAGCACAGCCGCGAAGCTCGACGCCGCGGGCCTGCAGCCGAGCCGCGACCGCCGGCAGAAAGGCCGGCGCCACGTCGCGGTGGACGAGGAGCGTCTCGACGGCATTGCAGACGCCAGGACGCTGGGTCTTGGCGTTATCGGTCAGCTCGACGGCCATCCCGAGGTCGGCGGAGGCGTCCACGAAGACATGCACCAGACCCCGGTCGTGCTTCAGGACCGGGACGCGGGATCGCTCCGAGACCAGGCGCACGAACTCCTCGCCACCACGCGGGATGATCAGATCGAGATACCGGGGCAGCTCGAGCAGTGCTTCCACCGCCGCCCGGTCGGGCGTGTCGATGAACTGGATCGCCTCGGCGGGTCCGCCCACCTTCTCGACGCACCTCCCGAGCACGGCCAAGAGCACCGAATTGGACTCGATGGCCTCGCTCCCGCCGCGCAGCACGACGGCGTTCCCGGACTTCAGGCAGAGCCCGACCGCGTCCGCCGTGACGTTCGGCCGCGACTCGTAGACGAAACCGATCACGCCGAGGGGGACGCGAACACGCGAGATCTCCATCCCGTTGGGCCTGCGCCAGGTGTCGACCGTCTTGCCGACCGGGTCGGGCAGCGCGGCGATCTCCCGGAGTCCCCCCGCCATCGCCCTGATTCGGCTCTCCGTCAGGGTCAGCCGATCGAGGAAGGCACGCGCGTGGCCGCGGGTTCGCGCCCGATCGAGATCCGCGTGGTTGGCCTCGAGGATCTGTGGTGTCTTCTCCTCGAGCCCGCGCGCCATCTCGGAGAGCGCCTCGTTCTTCAGTCGGGTGGGGGAGAGGGCGAGCACGGACGCCGCCGCCCGCGCTGCCCGTGCCTTTTCCTCGACGAGTTCCCGGACGTTCATGGCTCTCTCACAGCACGACGAGGTTGTCCCGGTGGATCACCTCGTCGAAGCTCTTATATCCTAGCAGGCCCTCGATCTCCTGCGTCCTGGCCCGCCCGATCTTCCTGAGCTCCCGCGCGTCGAAGTTGACCAGGCCCCGCGCGAACTCCTTGCCGTCGCCGCCAGCCGCGCAGAGGGCCACGACCTCGCCCGCCTCGAACTCGCCCTCGATCTCCACCACCCCCGACGGGAGCAGGCTCTTGCCGCGCTCGGTCAGCGCCTGCCGGGCTCCGGCGTCCACGAGGAGCCGCCCCTGGGGCGGGACCGCGAAGGCGATCCACCGCTTGCGGGCGGCGAGCCGGTCGCCGCGCGGCGGGAAGAACGTGCCCACGGGCTCGCCCCGGAGCACGCGCCCGAGCGTCCCGGGCTCGCGACCGCTCGCGATGACCATGGGGACGCCCGACGCCGATGCCTTCTGCGCCGCCTGCAGCTTCGTGACCATGCCGCCGACGGCGATCCGTCCCGCGTCGGACCAGGCGAGTCGCTCGATCTCCGGCGTGATCGCCTCGACCCGCTCGAGCCTCCGCGCGTGCGGATCTCTGAGCGGATCGCCCGTGTAGAGCCCGTCGACGTCCGTCAGGAGGACGAGGAGGTCCGCGTCGATCAGCTGGGCGACGAGGGCACTCAGATTGTCGTTGTCGCCGAACTTGATCTCCTCGACCGCCACGGTGTCGTTCTCGTTGACGACCGGCAGCACGCCGTGGCCGAGCAGCGTCATGAGCGTGTTCCGCGCGTTCAGGTACCGCGCCCGGGCGCTGATGTCGGCCTGCGTCAACAGGACCTGCGCGACGATGCGCCCGTGACGGCCGAACGCGGCGTCGTAGTGCTGCATCAGCGCCGACTGCCCCACGGCGGCCGCCGCCTGCGTCTCCGGGATCGAGCGCGGTCGCTCGCGAAGGCCGAGGCGCGCCATGCCCGCCACGATCGCGCCGGACGACACGAGCACGACCTCCTTGCCCTGCCGCATCACCTCGGCCAGCTCGCCGGCCAGCGCGTCGATGCGGAGAGGATCGAGCCCGCCATCGCCCGCCGTGACGAGGCCACTGCCGACCTTCACGACGAGGCGGGAGATCCGCCTCAGCCTGCGGCCGCCGCCCACTCCGGTCCCGCGAGGTGCTCGTCGATGGCGCGGATCAACTCCGGGATGCCCTGCCCGGTCGCCGCCGAGATCGCGACGAGCCGGAGACCGCGCCACCGGCACTGCTCCCGGACCTCCGCAAGACGCTCCGCCGTGTCCGGAAGATCGGTCTTGTTCGCCACGACGATCTGCGCGCGGCTCGCGAGGGCGGACGAGTACGCTTGGAGCTCCGCGTTGATCGCGTCGAGGTCCTCGGCGGGGTGGCGCCCGGTGCCGGGATCGAGGTCCAGCAGGTGCACCAGGACGCGGGTGCGCTCGGTGTGTCGCAGGAACTGGAGGCCCAGCCCCTTGCCGGCGGCCGCTCCCGGAACGAGCCCCGGCAGATCGGCGATGACGAAGGTCCTCTCGCCGGCCGCCCGGACGATGCCGAGAACCGGCGCGAGCGTCGTGAACGGATAGTCGGCGATCCTGGGCCGAGCGGCCGAGATGCGGGAGACGAGCGTGGACTTGCCGGCGTTCGGGAAGCCGATCATGCCAGCGTCGGCCAGGAGGCGGAGCTCCAGGTGGATCCATCTCCCCTGGCCCACTCGCCCCAAGTCGGCCCGCCGGGGAGCGCGGTTGGTGGAGGTCGCGAAGCGCGCGTTGCCCCGCCCGCCCTGCGGCGCCTTCAGGACCAGCAGGCGCTGGCCGGGCCCGGACAGGTCGCCCAGCACGCCCCCCGAGTCCCGATCCGATACGACGGTCCCGACGGGGACTCTCAGCACGAGGTCGGCACCCGACGCCCCGTGCCTGTTTCCGCCCTGGCCGTGCTGGCCGCGCTCGGCCTCGTAGTGCCGCCGGTAGTGGTAGTCGAGCAGCGTGTTCAGCGAGCGATCGGCCTCGAGCCAGATGCTCCCACCATCGCCACCGTCGCCGCCGTTGGGCCCGCCGCGCGGCACGTACTTCTCCCGGCGGAAGCTGACGCACCCCGCGCCCCCGTCACCGGCCTTGACGAAGACGTCGATCTCGTCGATGAACATCGGGGGACGCGGGTGGTACGGGGAACGATCAGGCGGGGTTGGGGGCGATGCTCACGTAGCGCGAGTCCCGCCGCCGCCGGAACTGCACGTACCCGTCGATCTTCGCGAACAGCGTGTCGTCCGATCCCCGGCCGACGTTGAGGCCGGGCTTGAAAGGGGTGCCCCGCTGGCGGACCAGGATGCTGCCTCCGGTCACGAACTCGCCGCCGAAGCGCTTGACGCCGAGCATCTGTGGATTCGAATCGCGGCCGTTCCGGGAGCTTCCGACGCCTTTCTTGTGGGCCATCGCCGCCTACACCTCGATGTTCGTGATGCGAACGGTGGTCGCGACCTGCCGGTGGCCGCGCTTCCTCCGGTAGTTCTTCCGGCGCTTGAACTTCACCACGGTCACCTTGCGGCCCTTTCGCACCGCGAGCACCTCACCCGACACCTTCGCCCCGCGAAGCTCGCCGGGCGTGAGGGTGATGGCGCCGTCCCTGTTGAGCAGCAGCACCGAGGTGAACTCGACCGTGGCCCCCTTCGCGGCCCCCGGCAACTTCTCCACCGAGATCACCTGGCCGGGCGAGACACGGTACTGCTTTCCTCCGGTCGCGATTATCGCTTCCATGTGTCCTGGACCTCGCAAGAGATGAATGATGACGAGCGTCCATATGACCACAACCCCGGTGCGCCAGTCAATCGATCGTCGACGCGCCCACCCGAGCGGTCCGGAACCCTGCCGCCGCCCTCGAGGCCGGGTTCAGGACTGGTGGCAGAAAACAACCCGCCGGAGGCCCGCGAACCTCAGGAACAGGTCGACAAGGCCGCGAAACACGGACAGCCGCTCCACCCGCGCCGGGCGATCGACGTCGGCCATTCCGAGCGGGAAATACTGTGCGAGGTGCGCCTGCATCATGATCTCGATTGCTCCCGAGCCGGCGCCATGTAGTCAGAGAGGCGCTGCCGCAGGAAGAGTCGCGACCGATGCACCCGCGACTTCAGGGCCGGCAAACTGATCCCGAGCGTCTCGGCAATCTCGGGGTTGGACAGTTCTTCCATGTCGTGCATCACGAACGCCGTGCGGTAGTCCGGAGGCAGCGCGTCGACGGCACTCTGCAGCACGTCGCGGAGCTCCGCCTGGAGCGCGACCTCGTCCACCCGCGGTGACCAGTCGTCGATCGGCTCGAAATGCCGCGAGTCCTCGTCGACGGGGGGAAGGAGCTGATCCCAGGCGATCTCGTTCTGCCGCCCCTTGCGGGAGCGGAGCTTCTGGTACGCCGCGTTGGCGGTGATCCGGTAGAGCCAGCTCCCGAACGCCGAGTCGCCCTTGAACATCTGGATCTTGCGGGCGGCCGTCCAGAGCGCGTCCTGCGTGACCTCCTCGGCATCCTCGTTGGAACCGGTGATCCGGATCGCGAGCCGGTACACCCGGTCGCCGTACGTGTTCACGAGCGACTCCGCCGCACCAGGCTCCTCCTGGCGGAGCGCATGGACCAAGCCGGCGTCGCGGTCGATTCTCGAGCCCGGTGCCACCGTCATGGTCTGCTCCCGTCGTAGGTCGACAGGTAACGCTTCAGCTCTCCCACGCATTGCTCCATCACCCCGATGTCCCGGCTCAGCTTTGTCATGAGGATGGCGCCCTCGAGTGCCGCCACCAGGAACTGGGCGACCGCGGCGGGCGCGCACGTCGGCGAGACCTGGCCCCGGGCCTGCCCCTCCTCGAGGGCTTCAGTCAGCCGGACCCTCCAGCGCGTGAACACCTCCGCGAGCCGAGCCCGGAACCCCTCGTGCACATCGGACAGCTCCGACGCGAGATTCCCCATCGGGCAGCCGCCGACGCAGTTCCGCTCCCGCTGCGTCTCGAGCACCCGGTCGAGAAAGCAGCGAATCTGGGCCAGGCGGCTCCCTTCGGGGTCCGAGAAGCAGGGGTCGAGGGTCCGCTCGACGAACGATCGGATCGCGCGATCGAGGATGGCGTAGCCGAGATCTTCCTTGCTCTTGAAGTAGTAGTAGAAGTTGCCCTTACCAACCGCACTCTCCCGCAGCACATCGTCCACCGAGGTCGAGTTGTACCCCTTGACGTGAATGATCCGAGCGGCGGCGTCGACGATGGCGTCCTTCGTCGTGCGGCCTTCCCGGAGTTGTCTCGCTTCGGTCGTCATTTCTCGGTCGTCGTGTCGTTGTACCAACCAGTCGGTACAGATACTAGCCGCCAATGACTCACCGTGTCAAGTGGAAGACGTCGACCCACATGAGCAACAGTAACTAGCTGAAACTTAGTGATATGTCCGTCAACTCCGGAATCTACCGCCAAGGCTGCAACCAGGAGGCGGCGCCGTCTCCTACCCAGTTCCTGCGGCCCTGCGGCCCTGCGGCCCCGCGGGCGGCGGCCCTGCGGCGGCTTTGCCCCTGCGGCCATGCTGTCCTTGTCCGGTCCGTGCCGAGCGTGGCGAACGCCACGATTCGTCGGGGGCGGTCCGACAGCCGTCGTGCGGGACCGTCCACTGCCTGGTAGATCCGGGCTTGGGAAAAACCCGGCGGCAACTGGAACGGAACTGTTCTAGAACAGCGGCGCGGCGGCCCGAAGTGCCGCCAGCACGAGCGGGGACGGGTACACGCCGAGAACCACCACACCCAGGACGCAAAGAACGACGCAGACGGCCAGGCCGAGGGGGAGCCTGATGGGCTCGGGCCGGGACGGCGGATCCACGTACATGCGGCGGGCGATCGCCAGGTAGTAGAACAGGGCGACGACCGTCAGCACGGCGCCGACCAGCACGAGCCAGTAGAGCCCCGCCTGGGCGGCGGCCCACAGGACGTAGAGCTTCGCCCAGAAGCCGGCGACGAAGGGAATGCCTCCCAGGGACAGCAGGAAGAGCAGCATCGCGAGGGCCAGCAGCGGCGAGCGCTGAGCGAGGCCGCGAAAGGCGGCGAGGTGCTCGCTCCCCTCGGATCGCGCCACGGCCTCCACGACGAGGAACGCCCCCATGTTCCCGAAGACGTAGGCCACCAGATAGAAGAGCACCATCGCGGTGCCCGAGGTCGACACCGCCGCGATCCCGATCAGCATGTAGCCGACGTGGGCGATGCCGGAATAGGCGAGGAGCCGCTTCACGTTCTGCTGCGGCAGGGCCATGAGATTGCCCCCGACGATGGTCACCGCGGCGAGCGCAGCGACGATCGGCATCCACATCGTCGTGCCTTCTCCCACCCCTTCGAGGTACACGCGGAAGATGGCGACGAACCCCGCGGCCTTGGGCGCGACGGACAGCCAGGCCACGAACGGCGTGCTGGCCGCCTCGTAGGTGTCGGGCACCCACATGTGGAACGGGAACGCCGCGATCTTGAAGCCGAAGCCGGCCAGTACCGCCAGGAGCCCGAAGACCAGGAGCGGCGGCTTCGCCTGGAAGGCCTGGGCGACGCCGGTCAGGGCCGTGGTCCCGGCCATGCCGTACACGAACGACAGGCCGTACGCCATGACCGCCGACGACACGCTGCCGACGAGAAAGAACTTCAGCGCGGCCTCGACGGCCTCGGGCTCGTGCTTGAGGAAGCCCGAGAGGACGTAGAGCGGGATCGACATCAACTCGAAGGCGACGAAGAGCAGAACGAGATCTCGGGCCGACGCGAGGACGAACATGCCCAGCAGCGACGACAGCATCAGCAGGTAGTATTCCGTCGCCCGGCGGCGGAACGCCTCGGCCGCGAGCGACAGCGACGCGAGAGCGCCGATAAACGTGCTCGCGAGGAACAGGCGCTTGGCGAACCGGGCGAGTCCGTCGTGGACGAAGGCGCCGCCGGCAGCGGGACCGGCCGCGGGCAGCGCGAACGATGCCGCGGTCAGGATCAGGAGACCGACCACGGTGATGACGCCCGCGCGGGGTCGTCGGCTCTCGGGGCCCAGGACGCCTGCCGCAAACACGAGGAGCATGAGGAGCGCGAGACCGATCTCGAGAGCGAACGGGGTCATTTGAGGATGCGGGCGAGGAGGGGGACGGTGGCGGTGTCGATGGGTGCGACGGCGATGCCCGGGAGCAGGCCGAACAGCACGAGCGTGAAGGCGAGGACGCCGACGGCGACCCACTCGGGACCCCGCGCGTCGGGCAGATCGTGGAAACCTGGGGACTCGGGGCCCCAGAAGATCTGCTTGGTGACGCGGAGGACGTAGACCGCGGTCAGGAAGGTCCCGGCCACGGCGGGGAAGAGCCACCAGGAGTGGGCGGATCGCCAGGCGCCGAGGAAGGTCATCAGCTCGGCCACGAAGCCGGCGGTCGCCGGCAACCCGAGCGACGACAACCCCGCGAGGGTGAATGCCGTGGCGATGCCCGGCATCGTGCGGCCGAAGCCGCCCATCTTGAAGATCTCCCGCGAGTGCGCCTTCTCGTACACGAGCCCGACCAGCGCGAAGAACAGGCCGGTCATGACGCCATGGGCGAACATCTGGAACACCGAGCCGTTCAGCCCGGCCTCGGTCAGCGTCGCCGCCCCGAGCATGACGATGCCCATGTGGGAGACCGAGGAATAGGCGATCACGTACTTCAGATCGCGCTGCGCCATCGCCGCCAGCGCGCCGTAGACGATGTTGATGCAGGCGATCGTGCCGACCAGCGGTGCCCACTCGGTGGCCCCCTCGGGAAGCAGTCCCATCCCGAGCCTCACCACGCCGCAGGCGCCGAGCTTCATCAGCACACCCGCCTTCAGCACCGAGACC
>CAZWXA010000021.1:0-9020 GCA_964637755.1 uncultured bacterium
CGCGGCGGGCAGCCCCATTCGGCTCGCCACCCCCGCCCGGTGTAGGGTCCCCCGGCTCGCCTCATGGGGCGCCCCGCCCGCCGCGCCACCCGTCCGGTCCCAGTTGCCGCCGTTCATGAATAACCCGGGCCAGCAGATGGTGGAGCGGGCGCGTCTGTGCAGCCGGCCGTCAGCGCGACTCGATCGGGACGATAGACACGCCCTTGGGCGGGACGAAGGTGAAGAGCCGGTCCGGCAGGCCGCCGTTCGCGGTGATCTTCGTGAACCGCATCTTCACGGTGTTGTCGAACTGGTCGAACAGCTCCGCGGTGCGCACCATGGACTCCCGCGGGTCGACCTCGATCACGAGACGGCTCAGCGCGGGCTCGGGCTTCCTCGGTCTCAGGTCCAGCAGGGAGTTGCCCTCGGCGCTCGCCGGCCGCGCCGGATCGAGGAAGCGCACGGTGAAATGCTCGCGGAGCCTGCCGAGCCCCGCCAGGAAGCTCCCGGCCGGGCCGGCGAGCACCTTCGGGGCCTCGCCCACGTTGACCTGGTTCAGCTCGGGCGTGTAGATCCAGATCGATTTCCCGTCGGAGACGATCTGCTGGGGCGTCGGGGCCGTGTACTCCCAGCGCATCTTCCCGCCCCGCTTGAGGTAGACCGACCCTTCGGCCACGATCGTCTGGTTCAAGCTCTTGTTGAACGCGCTCTGCTGGAAGGATGCCTTCAGGTCGGCGAGCTTCGCGTACCGCTCCTCGACGCGGGCGACGACCTCGTCGAGCGTCGCCTCCGCGGCGGCCACGCCCGGAAGCAGCGCGAGTGCCACCGCCAGCAGGACCTGCCTCATCACTTCCCCCGCTTCGCCAGGTATTCGGGACCGACCAGGATCTCGCGGGGCTTCGCGCCGTCGCCCGGCCCGATGATCCGATCCTGCTCCATCATATCGATGAACCGGGCCGCCTTGGGATAGCCCAGCCGGAGCCGGCGCTGAAGGAACGAGATCGACGCCTGGCGCTGGCCGATGATCAGGTGCACCGCGTCCCAGTAGACGTCGTCCCGCTCGGCCGCATTCGCGTCACCCGACTCCCCGTCGTCGGTGGGCAGCGTGACCTCCTCGTACACCGCCAACCCCTGCTTGCGGAGGAAGTCGCAGATCCCCCGGACCTCCTCGTCGGAGACCCAGGAGCCGTGTACGCGGAGCTGCTTCGAGGCGCCCGGCGGCACGAAGATCATGCTGCTCGGCACCGTTGCCGTCGAGCACGGTGCGCGAGTCGACCTTCGAGGCCACCTGGAACGCGATGCGCGTCGGGAAGTTCGCCTTGATGAGGCCGGTGACGACGTCGACCGACGGGCGCTGGGTGGCGACGATCAGGTGGATGCCGACCGCGCGCGCGATCTGGGCGAGCCGCACGAGCGAGGTTTGCACCTCGCCCGCCGAGACCATCATGAGGTCGGCCAGCTCGTCGATCACGACCACCCAGTGGGGGAGCTTGTCCTCCGCCGGCACCGCGCGGTTGTAGCCGTCGATGTTCCGGACCTGCTTTCCCTGCAAGAGCTTGTATCGATCGTCCATCTTGCCGACGATCCACTTGAGCCGCGCCGAGGCTTCCTTGGCGTCGGTGACGACGGGCGCCAGGAGGTGCGGGATCCCCTCGTAGACGCCCAGCTCGAGGCGCTTGGGATCGATCATGAGGAAGCGGACGTCGAGGGGCATCGACTTGTAGAGGATCGAGCAGATCATCGTGTTCAGCCCGACCGACTTGCCGGAACCCGTCGCGCCCGCGATCAGGAGGTGGGGCATGGCGGTAAGGTCGGCGACGACCGGCTGACCCGTCACGTCCTTGCCGAGCGCCAGCGGCAGCCGCCCCTTGGCCTCGACGAAGTCGGACGAGACGAGGATCTCCCGGAGGTAGACGATCGCGCACTCCGGGTTCGGGACCTCGATCGCCACCGTGCCCCGGCCCGGGATCGGGCCGACGATCCGGACACTGGCGACCTTCATCGCCAGGGCGAGATCGTCCGTCAGGTTGACGACCTGGCTCACCTTGACGCCGGCCGCCGGCTCGAACTCGTAGGACGTGACCACCGGCCCCGGGTTCACCTGCACGATGCGGCCGTCCACCTCGAAGTCCTGGAGCTTCCGCCGCAGGATCTCCGCGTTGTCCTGCAGCGCCTCTCGCGTGACCTTCAGCTCGGAGGCGGGCCTCGCCTGGAGGAGGCCCACCGGGGGCAACTGGAAGGACTGGGCCCCGCCCTTGCCGAAGTCGAAGGTCTCCTGCCAGGCGAGACCTCGCTCGGCGAGACCGGTTCTCGGGCGCGCGGGCTCGACGACGATCGGCGGGGGTGGCGTGTCCATCTCTTCGCTCTCGGGTCCTTCGCCGAACGGGAGCCGCTCGGGCCGGATCGAGTCATCCCGGCCGCGCGAGCGGAACGCCGCCAGCCGGGCGCCGATCGAGCGACCGAGGCCGGCGCAGGACCCCTGGGTCACGAGGAGGAGGCCAATCGGGATCGCGGAGACCAGCAGGAGCCAGGTGCCGGTGGCCCCGACGGTCGCCCTCAACCCCTCGGCGACGAACCAGCCGAGGAGCCCTCCGCGATGGATCCGCACCTCGCTCAGCGTGTCCGACGCGAGCGCGAGCACGCCGGTGAGGGCGAGCATCAGGACCGTGACGCCGGCGGCCGCCGGATACCCACGGCTGACCGGAGGGCGAGCGAACGCGGACACGCCGTGGAGCGCGAACAGCAGCGGGAGGATCCAGCCGGCGTAGCCGAAGGCCGTGAAGGAAACCCAGCCGAGCCAGAGCCCGACCGGGCCGACGGGGCTCGCCTGATCCAGCAGATGCAGGCCGGGCTCGAAGGCGACGAGGGCGACCAGGCCGAATCCGGCCACCGCGAGGGCGAGGATCCCCTTGACCTCGCGCACCCACCGCCCGGGCTTCTCCGCTTTGCGGGAGCCCCGGCGGCGAGCCGGCGTCTCGGACGCGACCCTCTCGGTGGCCTTCGCCTCGGTCCCGGCCATCAGCTATAGAGCTTCGCGCGGTTGGCACGGGCGCTCAAAGAAAATATCGCACGCGTCGGGGAGCCGTCCCTGCTGCCGTCAGCGGCGGTGGGAGACCTCCAGGACGATCGGGAGCACGATCGGCTTGCGCTGAAAGCGCTGCTGGATGAAACGCCGCACCGCGGTCTTGACGAGCGCGCCCACCAGCCCGCGGTCGAACGGCGCGTCGGGGTCCCGCGCCGTGAGCGCCCCGCTCACCGCGGCCTTCAGCTCGGCCAGCAGGTCCTCGGACTCCTTCACGTACACCACTCCGCGAGACGCCAGCTCCGGCCCCGCCACCACGCGGCCCGAGCTGTCCACGGCGAGGGACACGACGATCATGCCGCTCTCGGCCAGGAGCTGCCGGTCCCGGAGGACGACCGCGCCGACGTCGCCCACCCCCTTGCCGTCTACCAGGACCCGGCCGGCCGGGAAGCGGCCGATCACGCGGGCGGCGGTACGGGTCATCTCCACGCCCTGGCCGTCCTCGACGAGGAGGACCCGCTCGGGCGGAATCCCGGCGCTCTCCGCGAGGCGCGCGTGTGAGAGGAGGTGGCGGTACTCGCCGTGGACCGGGATGAAGTAGCGCGGCCGCGTCAGCTCGAGCATCAGCTTCAGGTCCTCCTGGCTCGCGTGACCGGACACGTGCACGAACGCGTTGTGCTCGTGCAGCACCTCCGCGCCGAGCCGGAACAGGGCGTTGACGACGCGGCCCACGGTGCGCTCGCTCCCGGGAATCACCCGGGCCGAAATGATGACGAGATCCCCCCGCTCGATCCGGACGTACCTGTGCTCCCCCGCCGCCAGCAGCGCGAGGGCCGAGTTGGGCTCGCCCTGGCTGCCGGTCGAGAGGATCACCTGCCGCTCGGGCGGCAGCGCGGCCACCTCCTCGAGCGGCAGCAGCACGCCCTCCGGAGCGGTGAGATAGCCCAGCTCCGAGGCGATCCGGACATTCTTCTCGATGCTCATGCCGAGGAGCGCGGCTTTCCGCCGATAGCGCGCCGCCAGGTCGAGCACCTGCTGGATGCGATGAACGTGCGAGGCGAACGTCGCCAGGATGATCCGTCCCCTCGCGGCGGCAAAGCGGGGCGCCAGCGCCGGGCCGACCTCGGACTCCGAGGGCGTGTGGCCCGGCCGGTCCGCGTTGGTCGAGTCCGAGCACAGCGCGAGCACGCCCCCGTCGCCCAGCTCCGTGAAGCGGCTGTAGTCCGGCGTCTGGTCGTCGATCGGATGGGGGTCCAGCCGGAAGTCTCCCGTGTGCACGATCGTGCCGGCGGGCGTCTTGATGGCCAGGCCGATCCCGTCGGCGATCGAGTGCGTGACCCGGATCGGCTCGATCAGGAACGGGCCGATCTCGATCCGGTCACGCGGGGCGACCGGCACGAGGCGCGCCCGATCGAGGAGCCCCTGCTCCCGCAGCCGATCGGCGACCAGGGCGAGGGTCAGCGGCGTGCCGTACACCGGCACCGGCACGTGGCGGAGGAGGTAGGGGACCGCGCCGATGTGGTCCTCGTGGCCATGGGTGAGCACGAGGGCGCGGAAACCGTCCCGCTTGGCGAGCGCGTACGAGAAGTCCGGAATCACGTGGTCGATCCCGGGCATCTCGTCGTCGGGGAACATGAGGCCGCAGTCGACGGCGATGACGTCGTCGCCCACCTCGACGAGCATCATGTTGAGGCCGATCTCGCCGAGGCCCCCGAGCGGGATCAGCCGGACCGCCGGCTCGCTCCCGGCGCCGGTCATCTCATGCACGGGGTCGCATGTTACCAGGGGGATCCGGCGAGGCGGGAGAAGTCGGCAATCGACAGCGTCTCGGCCCGGCGTGTCGGATCGATCCCCTCGCGCGCGAGGCGCTCTCGCGCGGCCTGGACCGACACGTGGAGGCCGGCTGCCAGGGCGTTCGAGAGGGCCTTCCGCCGCTGGGAAAACCCGGCGAGCACCACTCGCCGGAACCGCGCCTCGTCCGGGACGGGCGCGGCGGGCCGGGGGCGAGCCGCGAGATGAATGACCGCCGACTCGACCTCGGGCGGTGGCCGGAAGGCACCCGGCGGCACCCGGAGCGCGACGCGGACCTCCCAGTGGATCTGGACCAGAACGGACAGGCTCCCGTAGACCCGTCCCCCGGGGGAAGCCGCCACGCGCTCGGCGACCTCGCGCTGGAGCATCAGGGCCATCTCGGCAATCGTGCCGTGCGCCTCGGTGAGGCGCAGGAGGATGGGCTTGGACACGCTATAGGGCAGGTTGCCGACGACCAGGATCCGGCCGCCCGGGGCGGCGAGCCGCCGGTAGTCGAACGTCCGGGCGTCGGCGAGCCGGACGTCGAAGCGGCCCGCCAGGCGCTCGACCAGATCGCGGTCGGCCTCGATCGCCAGGAACTCGCCGGCCCGGGCGGCCAGGAGCGCGGTCAGGGCCCCCTCGCCCGGGCCGATCTCGAGAACGAGGTCCTGGGGCGTCGGGGCGACCACCTCGACGATCGCCTGCGCGACGCCAGGGTCGCGGAGGAAGTGCTGGCCCAGCGCCCGTCGCTTACCGGAGGCGGGCATCGAGGTCCTCCAGGAGCGCCCGATAGACCTCGCGCACCTGGGCTTCGGTGGAGCGGAGATCGCCGGAGTTGTCGATCACGTAGTCGGCCAGCTTCACCTTGTCCGGCAGCGGCGCCTGGCTCCTGATCCGGCGGAGGGCCTCATCCGCGGCGAGCCCGTCCCGGGAGCGCTGGCGAGCCAGCTGGAGCGACTCGTCCGAGGTGACGACCACGAGCCGGTCCACGGTGCGGTAGCTCCCGCTCTCGATCATGACGGGCGCGTCGAAGATCACGAGGCCCTCGAAGCCCTCGGCCGCCAGTTCCGCCAGCCGCGCGGCGAACCGGGCGCGGATCTCGGGGTGAGTGATCGATTCCAGGCACGCGCGCCGTGCCGGGTCCGAGAAGACGATCGCCCCGAGCGCCTTGCGGTCCAGGCGGCCGTCGGACTGGAGCACCTGGCGGCCGAACTCCGCCACGATCCGTTCGTACGCTGGCCGCCCCGGCTCCACGACCTCGCGCGCGAGCAGGTCCGCGTCGATCACGACACAGCCGAGCGCCCGGAACATGGCCGACACGGTGCTCTTCCCGGTCGCGACCCCGCCCGTGAGCCCTACGAGAAGGAAGCGCCGCCCGGTCTCCATGGCCAGCACAGTACCAGACCCGTGGGAAACTCGTGCCCGGGTGTCCCGCGTAGACCCGCCGAGTGCGTCCCCGGGGCAAGACCCGGTCGCCGCAACGCGAGGGACACGGGGACGGGGGCTGAACGGCGCCGGCGGCCCCCGAAGCGGGCGGTCACCCTGCGGGCGCCAACGACAGGCGCGGGAACCGGCCCCGCGGGCGAACGCTTCGAGCGTACGGGGGCCGGCCCAGACGGCCGGCCGGGGATCAGGTGCGCATGAGCAGCGTCAACACCGGCGACGGGTCCGGCACGGTGCGGAACCGGCATCGCAGCTCGGGGAATTCGAGGATCTCCACGTAGGTCCCCATGACGCGCTGATAGTACTGGGGATGGCGGCCGGAGGGGCCTCCATTGTATTCCGTGAGCGCCTCCCGGATGCTCGGCTTGCGGGCCATGATGTCGCGGAGATAGGCCATGGCGAGCTGGGTGCTGACGACCGGGTCGGCCAGGTCACCGAGGTCGCGCCTGCCCTGGGTGATCCTGGGGCGCCGGAAATGCCCCACGGCCGGCTCGACGAGCGCCGCCGTGCTCGGGAGCATCTGGTAGAGCCCGATCTCTCCGGCGGCGCCCACCGCGTTGGGCTTGAAGCCGGACTCGACCTCGGCCTGGGCGAGGCTGAGGCAGTGGTCGATGTTGGACCGGCGCGCCTCGGCCACGAGCACCTGAGGATAGGACTCGAGGACGTCGAGCGGGGCGTCGGGATTCTTCAGCGCGACGTACTCGAGGATGGCCTGGTTGAGTCGGTCGCCGTCTTCCACGGCAGCGGCAGCGATGAGATGGCGGGTCAGCCCGGACCCGGCGACGAGGAGTGCGACCCACATCGCCGTTGCTACGACTGCTCTCGACCGTTTGCTCATAACTCCCCCTTAGCTTGTTGGCGCTTACTCCTTTGTCTGATACCTGTACCTGCTACCTGACCGGATCGGGTACCGCTATGAAGGTAGGAATGTAATGAATCGCGCGGGAGTATGACACAGATGTGACGCGTCGCGCAAGGTTAGACAAGGGGGGCCGGAGGGCCCCCCGGGACCCTCCCCGAGGCCCTCCCGCGGCCTGAGCTAGAAGGTACCGCCGCCGCCGCCGCCGAGCCCTCCGCCCGACGACCCACCACCGCTGCCGCCGCCGAGCCGGCTCCCTCCGCTCCAGGCGTCCCCGCCGGATCGACGGGAGGTCAGGATCGCCTCCTGGGCTCTCGAGTCGAAGGCGGCCAGATCGCGCTGGTATGCCGACAGGGTGAACGGATCGCGACCGGTGTACCAGGCCGGCGGGTCCACCTCGAGCCCGGCGAAGTTGACGATCCACCGCTCGGTGACGCCAAGCGCGATGGCCCACGGAACGAGCCGGTGGAGCGTGTCCCCGGGCATCCGTTCGAGCCGGTCCTTCTCGGCCCGCTCGAGGAACTCCTGGAAGCCGAGGACCCGTACGAGCACGCGTGCGCCGCGCAGTGTCCGCCGCGGCATCGCCCGCGAGAGAGCCAGCACCACCAGGCCGCTCGCCGCGATGCCCACCGGCAGCGGCCAGGACACCTGGCCGAGCCAGGCCGGCTGAGCCAGGTAGAGCCACCCACCGACACCGAAGATCGCCAGTCCCGCGCCCGCCCAGACCGTGCGGACCAGGTCCGGCGAGACGGGGAAGAGCCGGTCCGCCACCATCGTCCGGTAGATCGCATCCCGTACCGGCGGGAACGTGGAGTCGTAGTCGCGCTTGACCTCCGAGAGGAGCCGGAGGTTCAGGGCCCAGTCGGCGCCGAACAGCTTCGCCAGGGCGAAGATCTCGACCGGCTTCAGCTCCGGGTCCCCGGCCACCGGCTTCAGGCGCTTGAAGAGGAAGTCCGTCTCTCCGAAGGCGGTCGTGACCTGCTCGATGTGCAGGTAGCCGCGGACAGCCAGGTCGACGAGCGTCGCGACGAAGTCCCTGGGCTCGGCGCGCTCGTCGACCAGCGTCCCGGCCTCGGCCGGAACGATTCCCCGGGGCGGCTCGTACTCGGGCTTGATGGAGGTATTGGACGCGGGGTCCCGGCCGTACGCTTGCCAGATCCAGAGCAGCAGGACGAGCGTGAGCAGGGGCACACCGAGAGGCCAGTGGTCACCGAGAAGCCACCAGGCCTCCTGCGCGCGCGTCGGCCCGGGGATGTGCCCCCGGGGCCAGTCGACCGCCACGGTCAGCCCCTCGCGGGGCCAGAAGGGCCGGGTGGACCGGAACGCGATGCCCTGAGCCGACCGCTCCTCGACATAGTCCCGGCCGGTCGCCCCACGCGAACCGGTGTAGGCGGCCGACCGGACCAGCGCGTCGGGCACGCCGGGCGGTCCGATGACAAACGCCTCCGCCTCCCGGATCGGGACCTCCCACTCGGTGCCGGTCACGTTCCAGTAAAGCTCGTCCCGATCCTCCCAGGCCAGGAGGCCCCGCCGTACCCGATAGACGAGGGTCACGGTCCTGGCCGTGTCGACCGCACCCGGGACCCAGGCCTTGATCCTGGCGTAGTGGCCCGGGTACGAGACCTCGGTGCGAAGCTCCTGGCGGCTCTCGTCGAAGCCGTGGATGCCGGTCAGGCGGAGCGTCCACTCGTGGCCGGCGCGGGAGTCCCGGACCGGGATCATCCGCAAGATCCCGGTGTGTCGGCCCCGGAAGTTGAACGTGATCGTCTCCTGGACGATCAGGCTCGCGTCGGGGTTGACCTGGAGGGTCACTGCAAACCTGTCGATCGAGAACGCCCGCCCCTGCGCAACGGCCGGGGAGGCCGCGAGCAGAACGAGCAGGCCGCCGAAACAGGCCCATCTGCGTGGCCGTGCGAGCCGAGGCGG
>CAZWXA010000021.1:9120-20353 GCA_964637755.1 uncultured bacterium
CCGAAGGAGACGCGTGGGACCTGCCGGTCCTCCGGGCGATCGAGCTCGAAGTACTCCCGCTTGGCGAATCGGCCCAGGGACGCGATCAGGTTGGAGGGCACGCTCTCGATGGCGGTGTTGAGGTCGCGGACGACGGCATTGTAGTAGCGGCGCGAGTTCTGGACGGCTTCCTCGATCTCCGCGAGCGAGGACTGCAGCGACTGGAAGCTCTCGTTGGCCTTCAGATCGGGATAGGACTCCGCGAGCGCGAAGAGCTGGCGGAGGGCCGCGGTGAGCTGGTTCTCGGCCTGGGCCCGCGCCTCCGGAGTCATCGCGGACATCGCCGCCCCCCGGGCCCGGACCACCTGGTCGAGCGTGGTCTTCTCGTGCGCGGCGTACCCCTTGACCGTCTCCACGAGGTTCGGGACGAGATCGGTGCGGCGCTTGAGCTGGACGTCGATGTCGGACCAGGCCTCCCCGGAGCGCTGGCGGAGCCCGATGAGCCGGTTGTACGTGGTGACGGCATACAAGACAACCGCAGCGGCCACTGCGAGGAAAATCACGCCACCGAGGGTCATCGCGTCCTCCCGGGGTAGTGAAATCGCCCTTGACAACGAACCCCTGCGGCGATTATAGCCTTACCGGCCCACCCGAGACGCGGTTTGGCTCGCGCCGATGAGGGGCTTTCCGCTAACGCCGTCGAACCCGGAGAGGAGAGCACACGATGAGCCGGACGAAGGGATGGCTGGCGCTGTTCTCGCTATTGTTCTTGTTCGTCGGCTTGGCCGATCCTGCCCAGGCGAAGACCGTCCGCATCCCCAAGTCGTCCGGCGCCCGCTGCGCCGACGATCCCAACTGCCACAACCGCTGGCACCCCGCCATCCCGCCGGTGGCCATGGCCGACCCGGGTGATCTGGTCGTCTTCGGTACGCGCGACGCGCTGGACCACGCGTTCACGCGGAACTCCATCCCCGCCGACGTGGCCGCCGCCAACCTGAACCTCGTCCACCCGATCACCGGGCCGCTGTTCGTGAGCGGGGCGGAGGTGGGAGACGTGCTGGCGATCACCCTCGTGGACATCGAGCCCGACGCGTTCGGCTACACCATCATCGTCCCGGGATTCGGATTCCTGCGCGACCTCTTTCCCAACCCCGCCATCGTCCGCTGGGACCTGAACCGGCTCGAGGCGACCTCGCCGGACCTGCCGGGCGTGAAGGTCCGCTTCGCCGGCTTCATGGGGACGATCGGCGTGGCGCCCGGTTCGACCGAGACCGAGGCGATGTATCAGCGCGAGGAAGCCCTGCGGAAGGCTGGTGGCTTCGTTCTGCCGCCGGAGCCGAAGGACGCCCGTCCCCCCGCCGTCTGCGGGGCGGGCGGGAGCCACGCGGATCGCTGCCTCCGGACGATCCCGCCCCGCGAGAACGGCGGCAACATGGACGTGAAGCAGATGCAGAAGGGGACCGTCCTGCTGCTGCCGTGCTTCGTCAAGGGATGCCTCCTCTCGATCGGCGACGTCCACTATGCACAGGGTGACGGCGAGGTCTCCGGGACCGCCATCGAGATGGACGCCACGGTGACGGTCAAGGTCGAGGTCCGGAAGGGCCTGGGTCCGTTCGTCCGCCAGCCCCACTTCGAGGGCGGCGACCAGCTCAAGCAGCTCGAGCCGAGCGAGTTCTACGCGACCGTCGGCTTCCCGATCAAGCCCGGCGGGAAGGTGACGCCGTACCACCAGTACCTGGACGGCGTGCGCATCGGCCCGCTGATGAACCTCTCCGAGGACGTCACCCTCGCCGCGCGCGACGCGCTCCTCCAGATGATCGACTGGCTCGTGCAGAGGAAGGGCCTCTCGCGGGAGAAGGCCTACATGCTGTCGAGCGTTGCCGTCGACCTCCGGATCTCCAACCTGGTCGACGTCCCGAACTTCGCGGTCACGGCAATCCTGGACCTGGGCGTCTTCAGGTAGGCCGACCTGGTGGAGACGAGGCGGGACAGCACGCGGCCCGCGACAGGATCCGCGGGGGGTCCGCGCGCCCTCGCCGGGGCGCTCGCGCGGAAGGAGTCGAGACTGGACGGAATCGACGGGGAGCTGTCGAGGGGTGGGGGCTGGGACCGCCGCAGGATTCTGATGCTGGTGGCGGGCCTCGGGGCGGGGCTTCTCAGCATGGGCCACTCCCCGTACCGGCAGTGGTATGTCTACCGGCGGGTGCGGCTCTTCATCCTGACGAGCGCGGCCGACCCGGAGTCCTATCCGCTGGGCGAGTCGGTCGCAGCATTCCTCCTGAGCCACCTTCCCGAGACCCGAGCCATGGCCGCGCGGGCACGCGACTCCGTGGAGATCGTCAAGCTCCTGGCCAGCGAGCAGCTCGACGTGGCCCTCCTGACCCCCGCTGACGCCCGGGCGACGCTCGGCGGGGAGGACCCCTTCGGCGCATACGGTCCCGTCCAGCTCCGCGCCCTGGCCTCGCTCGGCTCGCACCTGATGGTCTGCCGCGACGACTACCCCGCGGCCAACGCGTACCAGATCGCGAAGACGCTCGCCGAGCACTGGCGGCGCCCCGCGCCCGCCCTGCTGGCCGGAAGCGCGCCGGCGGACCCGGCGGGGTCCCTTCCCGCCTCCGAGGAGACGGATCCCCCGTTCCCGATACCCATGCACCCCGGAGCCTCCGAGTACCACGAGGGTCGTCAGCGGAACCGGTGACCCGCCTGCTCCTGGTCCTGGCCCTCCTCGCCGGGCTGGCGAACCCGGCCGCCGCGGAGGACTCCCCGTTTCGGTCCTTCGAGGACGTCGCGGCGAAGGTCGTCGATGCATTCACGACGGAGATGGCCGGCGTCCGGAACATCCGCGTCGACCTGAGACGGCGGGATACCCTGCCCGACGCCGACGTGACGATCGTCGGCGTGCTCGGCATGGACATCAAGCCGAGGACCGAGCCCGCGTGGTACTCGATCCGCCTGCTCTTCGGTCAACACGACGGACGGTGGAGGTTCCTCACCGCGTACCACGAGCTGCCGGGTGCGGGTCCCGTCTGGGCCGAGGCGGCCGGCACGTACCGCGCGATCGCGGAGCAGGCAATCGGGCCCTCGGGCCAGTGAGCCATGCGGCGGGTCCTCGCCCCGCTGGGTCTCCTGCTCCTGTGGTCCGCGCCCCTCCGAGCCCATCCCGCCAACGTCGGCTACGCGGACATCTCGGTCCGCGATCGCGAGGTGGAGGTGGCGCTGAGCGCCAACCTCTTCGAGCTGGATCTCGTCCTCTCGCTCGACCGGAACCTCGACGCCGTCGTGGATCCGGGAGAGCTCGAGGCGCGGCGCCCCGAGATCCTTGCCTATCTCGGTCGCGTGATGACGGTGGCAGCGCGAGGCGAGCCGCTGCCGATGGACGTCGGCCCGCTGCGGGTCGGGCGCGGCCGTGACGGAAAGGCGCTCTTCGAGGCCACCGCCCGGTTCCGCTCCGCCCAGCCGCTCGGCCGGGTCGCGATCCGGTGCGAGCCCCTCGGCGAGCTGGGCGCCGACCACACCACCCTCGCCACCATCCGGACCCGGGGGCGAACCGAGCAGGTCGCGTTCAGGAGCGGGATCGTCTGGGAGAGCGAGACCGGCGGGTCCGGCGCCCTCCTCGAGTTCCTGAAGCTCGGCGTCATCCACATCTTCACGGGGTACGATCACGTCGCGTTCCTGCTGGGGCTCCTGATCATGGGCGGGCGTCTCGTCACCATCGTCAAGATCGTCAGCGCGTTCACCCTCGCGCACAGCGTGACGCTCACGCTCGCCGCCCTCGGCGCGGTATCGGTCCCGCCGGCGCTGATCGAGGCCGGGATCGCCCTCAGCATCGTCTACGTCGCCGTCGAGAACCTCTTCTGGCCGAGCTTCGACCGGCGCTGGCTCGTGAGCTTCTGCTTCGGGCTCGTACACGGGTTCGGCTTCGCCGCCGTGCTCGCGGAGATGCACCTGCCGCGGAGCGGCCTCGCCGCCTCGCTCGTCTCCTTCAACATCGGCGTGGAGGTCGGCCAGATCGTCGTCGTTCTGCTCGTGGTTCCCCCGCTCTGGCTCGTCGCGCGCACCCGGGCCCACGGGGCGATGACGCGCTCGGTCTCGGCCCTGCTGCTCTGCCTCGGGCTCTTCTGGCTCTGGGAGCGGGCCCTCTGATGCGGCGGCCGGGTCGGGGTCCTGGTCGGCCCGCCGCCCGGGCCTGGCGCGGCGGCCGCAGTCTCCTCCGCCACGCGACGTGCGCGCTCCTGCTCGCGGCGGCGGTGGCCGGCGGCGCGTCGGCCCATGTCGCGCTCGCTCCCGACCAGGCCCAGGAGATCCTCGCGACCATCGCCCGGCACCAGGACGCGGCGCGCGCGTACGGGGGCGACCCGCGCGCGACCGAGGCGCTCTTCGGTCTCGGCGAGGCGGTGACGGGGCTGGTCGAGATGCTGAACCAGGACCTGGTCGCTCACGGCGAGGTCAACCTCTTCGGCCAGATGCTCGTTCGCCGTCTCCAGTCGTACTCGATCACGGTGACCTTCTCGCCGCGGGAGAAGCGGTACGCGTACGACCTCGCCGCGTTCGAGGAGTACCTGAAGCGGGCACCAGGCGGGACCCGGGCTGCCGATGCGAAGTTCAGCCTGATCGCCGCCGCGTTCCGCCGGACCACGGGTCCTGATCCGGCGGCTCTCGTCAACGTCGACGCCGCGGGCCTGCAGCGGGCCATCGCGGCCGAAGAGCGGTTCCTCCGCGACCACCCCGGCCACGACAAGGGTCCCGAGGTCCGGTTCTTCCTGGCCGTCGACTGCTACCGCGCCTTTCGCAGCGCCGCGGACCCCGCGCGGGCCAGGGACTACGGTGCCCGCGCCCGCCGCGAGCTCGAGCGCGTGCGCGCAGGCTCGCCCGGCAGCATGGAAGCGCGCGCGGCCGAGGTCCTGCTGGAACGCCTCGACGGTCAGTAGCAGACCGCCTCCCGGCACGGCCACGCCGGTGGCCGGCCGGCAGACGCCCGATGGTGCCATCGCCCCGGGCGGGATCGCCTGAGAGGCTGTGAAGAACGGCCCGTCCGGCTCCCGATTCGACAAGCATCCATAGCCTCGCCGTGGTACGTTCCCTCACGGCGCCTCCGGACCGCGAGAGACTCGGCGCGAAGGGCCGGACGATCAGGAAGGGCCTGGACGTTACCCCCGCACGCCGTGCTCGACCTCCGCGAGCGGGGCGCCTGCGAGACGGGCCACATCTTCCGCTTCCGCTCGACGTCGCTGCCGCGTCGGCTGCTGGAATTCCGGCTGCCGGCGCTGGTCACCCTGCGAACACGCCGATTGGGGCGGTCGGAGCGACACGCCCGTGGACCGATGAGCCAACCCCAGCCTGGAGGTAGGGATGATCTCACTGACCGTCAACGGCAAGAAGCAGCAGCTCGACGTCGCGGCCGAGGTGCCGCTCCTGTGGGTCGTGCGCGAGACGCTCGGCCTCACCGGCACCAAGTACGGCTGCGGCATCGCGGTCTGCGGCGCCTGCACCGTCCACCTCGACGGCTCGCCCGTCCGCTCGTGCGTGATGCCGGTATCGGCGGCTGCCGGCAAGCGCGTGACCACGATCGAAGGGCTCTCGGCCCGCACGGACCACCCCGTCCAGCAGGCGTGGATGGAGATCGACGTCGCCCAGTGCGGCTACTGCCAGCCCGGGCAGATCATGTCGGCGGCGGCGCTGCTCGCGCAGAAGGCCCGGCCGACCGACGCCGACATCGATGACGCGATGGCCGGCAACATCTGCCGCTGCGGGACCTACCAGCGGATCCGCGCCGCCATCCATCGCGCGGCCGCCATCAGCGGAGGTGCCCGATGAACACCGCGCTCACCCGACGAACGCTGCTCAAGACCGGCCTCGCGGTCGGCGCGGGGCTCGGCCTGGGCCTCCGCATTCCCATCGGCGGCCCCGCCGTGGCGGACGCCGCCGGCGTGCTGGCGCCGAGCCAGTGGTTGACGATCGACGCCGACGGCATCGTGACCATCGTCAACTCGGTGCCCGAGATGGGCCAGGGCTCGCTCACCACGATGCCGATGATCATCGCCGACGAGCTCGACGCCGACCTGGCCAAGGTCCGGGTCGAGCAGGCTCCGGCCAATCCCAAGCTCTACGCCAACCCCGTCACCGGGGCCCAGGCCTATGGCGGGAGCCGGGGTGTCCGCGATCACCTGCAGGTCTGGCGCAAGGCGGGCGCGGCCGCGCGCCAGATGCTCGTGGCGGCCGCGGCCACGGAATGGGGCGTGCCCGTCTCCGAGATCGAGACCGAGCCGGGCGCCGTGGTTCACGCGCGCAGCGGTCGCAAGCTGCTCTACGGCGAGCTGGTCGACAAGGCCGCCCAGCTCCCGGTGCCCGAGAACCCGAAGCTCAAGACCCCGGACCAGTTCCGTTACATCGGCAAGCGCGTGCCCCGGCGGGACATGCGCCAGAAGGTCAACGGCTCGGCCGAGTACGGCATCGACGTGAAGGTCCCCGGGATGCTCGTCGCATCCATCGAGCGCTGCCCGGTCCTCGGCGGCAAGGTCCAGAGCTTCGACGCGACCACCGCCAAAGCCGTCAAGGGCGTGCGCCACGTCGTGGAGGTCTCGAGCGGCGTCGCCGTGGTCGCCGACAGCTTCTGGGCCGCCCTGAACGGCCGCAAGGCGCTCGCGGTGACCTGGGACGAGGGGCCGCTGGCCCAGCTCAGCAGCGCGCAGATCATGCAGGAGTACGAGGCCCTCGGCAAGCAGCCGGGCCGGGTGGTGCGGAACGACGGCAACGCCGAGCACGCGCTGGCCGGCGGCGGCCAGACCCGCGAGGCGGTGTATCAGGTGCCGTTCCTCGAACACGCCTGCATGGAGCCGATGAACGCCACGGCGCACGTCAGGCCGGATTCGTGCGAGATCTGGGCGCCGACGCAGAGCCCCGGCCCCACACAGGCGGTAGCGGCCAAGCTGACCGGCTTGCCGCCGGAGAAGGTCACGGTCCACACGACGTTGCTCGGCGGTGGATTCGGACGCCGCACCGAGATCGATTTCATCGTCGACGCCGTCGAGACGGCCAAGGCGGTCGGCGTTCCGGTGAAGGTCGTCTGGACGCGCGAGGACGACCTGACCCACGGCTTCTACCGTCCGGCCGCCCACAATCTGTTCCGCGCCGCGGTGGACGACCACGGCACGCCGGTGGCGTGGTGGAACCGGCTGGTCAGTCCCGGGATCTTCATCCACAAGGGGCGCGCCAAGCCCGACGAGGTCGACCCGACCGCGCTCGGCGGCGCCCGCGACCTCCCCTACGACATCACCAACGTCGAGGTCGAGTGGCACAACAAGTACTTCGGCGTTCCGCTCGGCTTCTGGCGCTCGGTGCCGTTCTCCATCAACACGTTCACCACCGAGAGCTTCATCGACGAGCTGGCGCACCACGCCGGCAAGGACCCGTACGAATACCGGCGCGCGCTGCTGGGCAAGGCGCCCCGCCACAAAGGGGTGCTCGAGCTGGCCGCCACCCGGGCCAACTGGGGCGCACCGCTGCGGGCGGGCCACGGGCTCGGCATCGCGGTGGCGTTCTCCTTCGGCAGCTACACCGCCCACGTGGCCGAGGTCTCGGTGGCGCCCGACGGCACGGTGCGCGTGCACCGGATCGTCTGCGCCGTCGACTGCGGCATCGCCGTCAACCCCGACCAGGTCAAGTCGCAGATGGAGGGCGGCGCTATCTATGCCCTCACCGCCGCGCTCTACGGCGCGATCACCATCGAGCGCGGCCGCGTCCAGCAGACGAACTTCCACAACTACCCGATGCTGCGCATCAACGAGGCGCCGTTCGTCGAGACGCACATCCTCGACTCGGGCGAGGCGCCGGGCGGCATCGGCGAGCCGGGCGTGCCCAGCGTCGCGCCGGCCGTCACCAACGCGATCTTCGCGGCCACGGGCAAGCGCATCCGCACGCTCCCGATCCGGCCGGACGAGCTGAAGCGCGCGTGAGGTCAGCGCGGGTGGCCGGCCCTCCGGCCACCCGCGCGTCCATCCGCCGCGCGTGAGGAGGAGCGAGATGACCGCCGCCGTACTCTCTCGAGAGCTTCATCGCCGACGTGAGCGGATCTCCACGTGACCGAAAACTCGAGGGCAGGGACGGGATTGAACCGCCGACACCAGGATTGTTCAGTTCTCGTTGGTCGATCGTCTGCATCGCGAGTGGCCGCTACTTACCGTGACGACCACCATGCCCCGTGACGGCAGCAATTCGTTGAAGATGTGGCGAGCACGTCGTGCCGGAGCAGAACGGTCGCCGCGGCGACGTTCTGCCGCCGGGAGCGAACGCGTTGCCCCGCCCGGCGGACTCGGCTAGGATGGCCGGCAATGCTCGCCCCCGAGGAGCGGCTCTCCCGGCCCGCGCTGGTCGTGGTCGACATGCAGAACGATTTCGTCCGCGTGGGCGCGCCGCTCGAGGTCCCCGACGCGCGCGCGACGATCCCGGCCCACCGGGCGCTCCTCCGCGCGTTCCGGCGGCGCGATCGCCCGGTCGTCTACACGAAGTTCCTCACCTGGCCGTCGTACACCCTGCTCTGGGAGTGGTCGCCCGAGTGCCGGCCGCCGACCAGGTGCTGCTGGAAGGGACACCGGCGCTTCTACCCCGATGCCGGCACGGAGCTCGACTGCACCGACGTCATCGAGGAGATCCGCCCCGAGCCCGGCGATGTCGTCATCGAGAAGTTCGGGTACGGCGCCTTCCACGGCACCCCGCTCGCCGACCTGCTGCGGGGGCGGGGCGTGGAGTCCCTCGTGATCACCGGCACCGTGACCCAGATCTGTGTCGAGGAGACGGCCAGGGAGGCGTTCCACCACGGCTTCAAGACGACGCTCGTCTCCGACGCGGTGTCTTCCTTCGCTCCTGACCTCCACGCCGCGACGCTCAGGAACTTCGCGATGAAGTTCGGCTGGGTGGAGTCGAGCGAACACCTCCTCCGCCTCTTCCCGTGACATGCCCGCCGTCAGCCGACCGACGCGGCTGACCGAGCGCGGAATCTACTGGGTCCTCGTCCTCGCGCTGGGCGCCGCCGGCCTCATCCCCGACTTCCGCACCCTCGACAACCTCGCCAACGTCGCCACGCAGTCCGCGGCGCTGGCCGTCCTCTCCCTCGGCCAGACCTTCGTGATCCTCTGCGGTCTGATCGACCTGTCGGTCGGCCAGCTCGCGGGCCTGATCGTCGTGGTCGTCTGTGACGTCGCGGCGGGCCGGAGCGCGATGACGGCTCCCGCGATCCTGCTGGCCCTCGGCACCGGGGCCGGGAGCGGGGCCCTCACGGGCCTGCTGGCGACCCGGCTCCGGATCCACCCGCTCATCCTGACGCTCGGCATGATGAGCGCCCTCCAGGGCGTGATCTTCACCTACACGGATCGCAGCGTCGGCCGGGTGCCCGCGCCGATCGGCTGGCTCGCGGACGGACGGCTCCTCGGCCTGCCGGTCGCCCCGCTGCTCGTCCTCGTCCTGGCGGCCGGGGCCCACCTGACCCTCACCCGCACGCCCTTCGGTCTGCACGTCCACGCGGTGGGCGGAGGCCGGGAGAACGCGCGGCGCGCGGGCATCGACGTGGACCGCGTGGCGGGGAGCGTCTTCGTGATCTCGGGCGTGAGCGCGGCGCTCGCGGGCCTCCTCCTCGCCGGCCGGCTCGGCGTGGGATATCCCCACGCCGGCGCCGGGCTCGAGCTCGACGCGATCGTCGCCGTCGTCCTCGGCGGGACCTCGCTGGCCGGCGGCCGCGGCGGCATCGCCGGCACCCTCGCGGCCGTCCTGCTGCTGGGCCTCGCGAACAACGCGCTCAACCTCCTGCAGATCTCCTCGTTCATCCAGATGCTCCTCAAGGGCCTGATCGTGATCGGCGCCATCCTGGTCAGCGAGTCCCGCCGGCCGCGAGCGCTCGCGTGAGCGCCCGGGCAGAGCGCCCTCGCCCGAGTGGAGCGAGCATCGTCGCCGGGCTTCGCGCGGGGTGGTTCGAGCGGTACGCGATCTGGGTGGTGCTCCTGGCCCTGCTCGGCGTGGCCGTCCTCCTCTCGGACGCCTTCCTCCAGCCGTCGTACCTCGGCAACATGGTGCGCCAGGCGGCCCCGGTCGGCCTGGCGGCCATCGGCGTCACCCTCGTGATGGTGATGGGCGGCGTCGACCTCTCCGTGGGGGCCGTGATCTCGCTCTCGGCGGTCGTGGCGGCGGTGCTGATGGACGGCCAGGCGAGCCGCACCGCGTACGCCCTCGCCGTCACCCTGGCGATCGGCGCGGCGGTCGGCTTCGCCAACGGCCTCCTCATCGCCGCCAACCGCGTCTCGCCCTTCATCCTGACGCTCGGCACCGCCGCCGCCGTCTACGGCCTCACCCAGATCTACTCGGGCGGGACTGCGCGCGGCATGGTCGCGCCAGGATTCCGCGAGTTCTTCAACCAGCGGATCGGCGGAGTCTTCCCCGCGCTGGCGCTCCTGTTCCTCGGCGTCGCCGCCCTCGGCACCCTCGCCCAGCGCACCACGCGCTACGGGCGGAGTCTCTACCTCGTCGGGAGCAATCCCCGGGCGGCGCGGCTGGCGGGCCTGCCGATCGCGCGGCTCACGGTCGCGACCTACACCCTCTCCGGCCTTCTCGCCGCCCTCGGCGGCATCGCGCTCCTGGCGCGCTCGGGCGTCTCCAGCACCTTCGCCGGGCGCGGCTTCGAGTTCGACGCCCTGGCCGCGGTGGTCCTCGGCGGCACCACCTTCGAGGGCGGCCGGGGCGGCGTCGGCGGAACGGTGGCGGGGCTCCTCGTCCTGTTCGTGGCCTTCAACCTGGTCAACATCCTCGGGCTCAACTACAACGTGCAACGAGTCGTCGCCGGCGTCATCATCATCGCCGCCTCCGCCGCCTACACGTACCTCACGCCCGGCCGCTGACCGCAGAGCCGCCCGCCTCCCCGGACGCGGCGGGGGGCCTGATCCAACCGGCCGCACCAGGCCCAGAAGCTTCCACTCGCGGCCGAGGCTGCGCTCGTAGAAGAACGTGATGCCGCACAGCGCGATAGTGAAACTGCCGCGGGCGAAGTGCTTGACATTGGCGAGGTGAAGGAAGTACTGGCGGAGATCGTCCTCCCTCAGCTGGTCCGGCGGCCGGTGGAAGTGTCCGGCGAGCTGCCGCCGGACCGCGTGGACGTAGGCCTCCTGGGTGCGCGGCGAGAACCCGCGGAGCTGCATGTCTTCGAGCATGCGTTGGCGAAGTGGCGTCATGGCGTCCCCTTTCTGGGCGGCCGCTGGGACCGCCCGGAACAGGA
>CAZWXA010000022.1:0-4719 GCA_964637755.1 uncultured bacterium
GAAGGCAGCACTGCTGTCACGACGTCCCGTTCGACGGCACCCCGGCGTGGAGGTCCTCGACCGTCGCCCTCGTTCTCGTCGCCACGTCAGACGCTCGCTCCACCGCCCGCATTCTATCACTCGGTCGCACCCGCCGATGAGCGCGGGGAGTGCCTCGGGGGATCTCCCCAGCGACGGCCCGTCCAAGGCAGGCGCGCGAACGTCTGCCCGGGGTTTTCGTGAAGCCCGAACGCCGGTAGTCGTGCGAGGCTCGGCGGTCCCCCGGAAGGCTTTGCGGCCGTCGCAGTGTCTGGCGTCGCCATTCCGGTTCCTCGCGCCCTCGACGAGCCGCGGCGAATCGCCGAATCTTCGACAGCTCTTCGACAGCGCCGACGCCGGTTGTCGACCGGAAAGTATCTGATTTCGTTCACGTCACGGTCTGGCACCGCCATTGCGGAAGTGACCGGGCATGAAGCTGGATTCCCGGACCCGATCGGGCAGCGCCGGTGTAGGGATGCGGAGCGAGGTCGCGACTCGCGTGGACTTCTCGCAGCTGCGATACGGGCAGTGCTGGGAAGACGCCGACGTCCTCCTCGGGGCTCTCGACGTGCGGCCGGGCGATACCTGCCTGTCGATCGCGTCCGCGGGCGACAACACGCTCGCCTTGCTCACCCGCGACCCGGCGCGCGTGATCGCGCTGGATTTGAGCCCCGCCCAGCTCGCCGCTCTCGAGCTGCGCGTGGCGGCCTTCCGCGCGCTCGACCACGGCGAGCTGCTGGAACTGATGGGCGCGCGGCCCAGCGACCGCCGTCTTGTCCTCTACGAGCGCTGCCGTGCCCTGCTCGGTGCCGAGGCGCGCGAGTTCTGGGACGAACGCCGCGACGACGTGCGCGCTGGGATCAGCGGCGCGGGCCGGTTCGAGCGTTACCTCGCGCTGTTCGTCCGGCGCGTGCTGCCGTTCGTGCACAGGCGCGCGCTGGTGGCCCGGCTGCTCGCCGGGGGGCCACCCGCCGAGCGCGAGCGTCTCTACGACGAGGAATGGGACACCTGGCGCTGGCGGCTGCTCTTCCGGCTGTTCTTCTCGCGCCGAGTGCTCGGCTCGCTGGGGAGGGATCCGGCGCTGTTCGCGTACGTGAACGGCGGCGTCGCCGACCGCCTGCTTGGCGCGGCCCGCCGAGCGCTCGTCGGCGTCGATCCCGCCGCGAATCCTTACGTGCAGCGGATCCTCGGCGCCGACCATCCGACGGCGCTGCCGTGCGCGCTGCGCGCCGAGCACTGGGCGACCATCCGCCGCAACCTCGATCGGCTCGAATGGCGCTGCCGGTCGCTCGAGGAGTTCTGCGACGGGGCGGCCCCCCGCAGCGTCGACCGATTCAATCTGAGCGACGTGTTCGAATACGTTTCGCAGGAGAGCTACGAGCGCGTGCTCGAACGCCTCGCGCGCATCGGCCGGCCCGGGGCTCGTCTCGTCTACTGGAACCTGCTCGTACCTCGCCGGCGGCCGGCGAGGATGGCGGCCGAACTTCGGCCGCTGAGCGAGCTGGCGGCGGGCCTGTACGCCGGTGACCGGGTTCCGTTCTACAGCGCGCTCGTGGTCGAGGAAGTGCAGTGATCAGCCCCTGGCTCGGCCTCGGCCTCGTCCTCGCGGCCCTCGGCGTCAGCGTCTTCGCCCTGCGTCTCTACCAGCGCCGCTGCCTGCCGCCACCAGAGCGCGTGCGCAAGCTCTTCCACGTCACCGCGGGGGTTCTGGGGCTCGGGCTGCCGTGGGTGTTCCAGGCCGTGTGGCCGGTGGCGCTGCTGGGCGGCACCGTGCTGGTCGCGCTCCTGATCGTGCGACGGTCCGCCGAACTGCGTCGCGGGATCGGCAGCGTGATCCACGCGATCGAGCGCCGCTCGGTCGGCGATGTCTGCTTCCCGCTTGGCGTGTGCACCGTGTTCGCCCTCGCCGGAAGCGACCGCCTCCGCTTCGCCATCCCGATCCTGACCCTCACCCTCGCCGACCCCGCGGCGGCGGTCGTCGGGTTGCGCTACGGCCGTCACCGGTATCGCGTGGCCGGCACCGACAAGAGCGTCGAGGGATCGGCGGCCTTCTTCGTCGTCGCCTTCGCCTGCGCGGCCGTGCCGCTGGTCGGCGCTGGCGGAGAACTGCCGTCCTTCACCGCCGTTGCCGTCTTCGCATTCGCGCTCACGGTGGTCGAGGCGCTGGCGCCCTACGGCCTCGACAACGTGCTGATCCCGGTCGCAGGTGTCCTGGCGTTCGACCGCTGGTTGATCGGGACCACCACGTGGCCAGCGCTTTCCGTACACTTCCCGAAGCTCGGACTGGGGTGACCTATGCTCAGGAAGCGGCCGTCGCTGCCGAAGGACGACGTGCAGGGAAATAGTCGGGACGAGCGACTCCGCCTGCTCGAGGCCGAGGGCATCAGGCTCGATGTCGTCGCCGGACGGTCGCCGGCGACAGATACGACGTGCTTCCAGGAGCGGATCGAGAACTTCGTGGGCCTGGCCTGCATCCCCGTCGGGGTCATCGGGCCGCTGAGCGTCGCGGGCGTCCACGCGCGCGGCGAGTTCTACGTGCCCATGGCGACGACCGAAGGGGCGCTGATCGCTTCCTACAACCGCGGGGCGAAGATCATCGGCTCGAGCGGCGGGGCACGGGTCCACTGCCTTCTCGAGCGTGTCTCTCGCGCCCCCGCCTTCGTCTTCGGCAGCCTGCACGAGGCCGTGGCCTTCGCCCGCTGGGTGGAGGCGCGCCTCGATGTCCTGCGGCGCATCGCCGAGACCACCACCCGGCACGGCCGCCTCCAGCGGGTCGAGGCCACGGTGGTGGGCAAGCAGGTTCACCTGGATTGCGCGTACACGGCCGCCGATGCCGCCGGCCAGAACATGGTCACGCTCGCGACGCACGCCGTCTGTCACGAGATTCTCGCGAGCACGCCCGTGAAGCCCGTGTCCTGGTTCCTCGAGGCCAACCTATCCGGCGACAAGAAGGCGACCGCCCGCTCCTTCCTGGGGGCGCGCGGCCGTCGCGTGAGCGCCGAGGCGGTGGTCCCGCGCGAGGTCGCCCTGCGCGAGTGCCAGGCGACGCCGGAGGTCATCGCGGAGTACTCGCGGGTCGCGACAGTCGGCGCGATCCAGAGCGGCGCGATCGGAAGCCAGGGCCACTACGCCAATGCGCTGGCCGCGCTCTTCATCGCGTGCGGGCAGGACGTCGCCTGTGTCGCCGAGGCCGCCGTCGGGATCACCTGCTTCGAGCTCGACGGGCGCGGGGATCTTTACGTCTCGGTCACCCTGCCGAACCTGATCGCGGGGACGGTCGGCGGCGGCACCGATCTGCCGACGCAGCGCGAATGCCTGGGCATGCTCGGTTGTGCCGGCACGGGGAAAGCGGCGAAGTTCGCCGAGATCTGCGCGGCCACGGTCCTGGCCGGCGAGATCTCCATCACGGCCGCGCTGGCCACCGGCCATTTTGCGGCGGCCCACGCCCGCTATGGCCGGCGGCGGCCCGGGCGGAGCGCCGCGGCCGACTCGGCCGCGACCGAGCCCGCGAGCGCTGCGGAAGGGCCGGCGCCGCGTCGGCAGCCGGGTCCGGCGGACGCTGAATGATGGCGGTCAAGACTCTGCCCACGGCCCCGGGGCCAGGCGGCGTGACCGTTCTCGCGAGCATCGTCCGCGGGGCGGCGCGGGATCCGCTGAGCTACTACCGCGGGCTCGCCGAGCGGTTCGGGGACGTCGTGTTCATGCGTGTCGGCACCAAGACGTTCTGCCTGCTCAACGACGCCCGGCATATCGAGCACGTGCTCAAGGACAATCACCGCAACTACACGAAGGGGCCCGGCTACGAGCGCTTCCGCTCCTTCGTCGGCAACGGGCTGTTCACGAGCGAGGGCGAGTTCTGGCGCACGCAGCGCAAGCTCGTGCAACCGCCGTTTCACCACGACGCCGTCGCCCGCTTCGCCGCCACGGTAACCGAACTGGCGGAGCAGATGGTGCAGAGCTGGCAGCCCGCCGCCGGGACAGGCCAGCCCCTGGACATCGCCGCCGAGATGATCCGGCTGACGCTGGCCATCGTCGGGCGGACGCTGTTCGGCGGGGAGGCCGGCGATGGGGCCGACGACGTCCGCGTCGCGGTCGCCGAGATCCAGCACAAAGCCACCGAGCAACTGCACTCATGGCTCCGACTCCTCGATATCCTGCTGCCGGGACGGCGCCACCCGTCTTTCGACATCGAGCGCCGGCTACCGACCGCCGCCAATCGGCGCTTCCGGACCGCCGTCCGCGGTCTCGACGACATCGTGTATCGGCTGATCGCCGAGCGGCGACGCTCGGATGCCGTGGCCAAGGATCTGCTCGGCCTGCTCGTCCAGGCCCGGGACGGCGAGACGGCTCACGGCATGAGCGACACGCAGCTGCGCGACGAGGTCATGACGATGTTCCTCGCCGGCCACGAGACGACTGCCGCCGCGCTCACCTGGGCCTTCTACGTGCTCGATCGGCAGCCCGACCTCGAGGCCCGGCTGCGCGACGAGATCGCGCACGTCCTCGGGAACCACCGGCCGGACTTCGCCGCTCTGGGCCGCCTGCCGTACCTCGAGCGGTTCCTGAACGAAGTGCTGCGGCTCTACCCGCCGTTCTGGCGGCTGACCCGTCATGCGCTGGACGACGACGCATTCGGAGGCTACCGCATCCCGTCGGGCTGCGTGGTCGTGCTGTGCCCCTGGCTCACCCACCGCAATCCGG
>CAZWXA010000022.1:4819-9028 GCA_964637755.1 uncultured bacterium
CTGCCCATGAGGGTGGAGCCCGTGGCGTGAACAGCATCGACCGATCCCTCGAGCGCGCCAGGGAACGGCCGCGGCGCATCGCGCTGTGGACGGCCGAGGACGGGGAAGTGAGCTTCGCCGATCTCTTCGAGCTTGCCGCTCGGACGCAGCGGCTGTTCCGTGCCAAGGGCCTGGGACCCGGGGAACACGCGCTGGTCGCCGCGGCGCCCTCGGCGGCGTTGTTCGCGGCCGTGCTCGCGATCATCGGAATGGGCGCCTGCGCGGTGCTCGTCGAGCCATGGATGCCGGTCGAGAGGATCGACAGCGTCGTGCGACTCGTCGCGCCCAAGGTCTTCTTCGCGAGCTTCCTCGGCCGCCTCTGGGGCGCGCGCGTGCCCGCTGTCCGCCGAATTCCCAGCTGGGTCGGCCCGCGCGCCGCCGCCCGGACGACCTCGTCCGGCCCCTTCCACGTCGAGGATCTCCCGGCGGACGCGCGCGCCGTGATCGCCTTCTCCTCGGGAACCACCGGCGCTCCCAAGGGGGTCGTCCGCAGCCATGGGTATCTCGAGGACCTGCGGTCGCTCCTCCAACGCGGCGAGGAGCCGGATCTGAGCGGCCCCGACCTCGCCGTATTTCCCAACCTCGTGCTCTTCCACCTCAGCACCGGTCGCGGCAGCGTGTGGGTGCCGCCACGGTGGACGCTTCGCGATCTGCGCCCCGTCGCGGAGCTTCGTGCGGATCTGCGGCCACACTCGCTTGCCTGCGGCCCGGCCTTCCTTCGTCGGCTGCTGGAGGTCCCGGGCTTCGCCTCGCTGCGCTCGGTATACGTCGGCGGCGCGCTCAGCGACTGCGAGATCCTCGAGCAGGCCATCGCCAGATGGCCGGAGGCGCGGTGGAGGCACATCTACGGCGGCACCGAGGCGGAGCCGGTGGCGCTCGCCGACGCGCGAACGGCGGTGGCGATGAGCCGGGCCCGCGGCCATTTCCAGACGCTGTTCCTCGGCGGCCCCATTCCGGAGGTGCACGCCCGCTTCGAGCCGGACGGGCTCTGGGTCGCGGGCCCGCACGTCTGTGCAAAGCACCTCGGCGCGCCGGCGCAGAACGGCGAGGTGAAGCGGCGCGATGCGGCGGGCACGCTCTGGCACTTCATGGGCGACCGCATCGAGAGGGACGGCGCGGGATGGTGGTACGCGGGGCGGTCGTCTCAGCAGCCCGGCGACTTCGAGCTCGAGCAGGCGGTGTACGCCTTCCTGCAGTCGAGCGCGTGCTTCGTTCACCGCGGAGATCATGGCGAGGTCTACCTGCTGGGCGAGAAGGTGGAGCGCCGGGGGGCGGAAATCCGGCGACGGTTCCCGCAGATCGCCGGCGTCATCGAGGCGAGGATCGTCCGGGACCGACGCCACCGGGCGCGCGTCGACCGCGCAGCGACCCTCCGGAAGGGGACCCCGTGGCGTGCTGGCTGAGGTATCTGCGCGAGCGGTCGCCCGCTCCGGTGCTGGCCGTGGTCGCCGCGGGCATCGCGCTGTCCGGCCTCTGGATCGGCGGCGGCGGCTTCGAGGCGACAGCCTTCACGCTGGCCCTCGGCGGCCTCTGGCTCTTCATGGTGGCCGCGCGCCTCGCCGACGAGCTGAAGGACTACGACAAGGACACGATCGCACATCCCGAGCGACCGCTGCCACGCGGCCTCGTGACGCCGGCGGCGGCGCGCCGTGCGCTCGTCGTACTGTTCGCCGGCATGGCGGGCTATGCCGCCATGCTGGTCGTCGCGGCGGGGTGCATGGCGGCAGCGCTGTATGCCGCCTCGACCGTATGGCTCTGGCTCATGTCACACGAGTTCTTCGCCCGCCGGACACTCGGCCCGCGGCCGCTCGTGTCGGCGATCCTCCACCAGCTCGTTCTTTTGCCCCTCTATGGCTTCGCCGTCGCGGTCCCGGAGCCGCGGCTGGCATTCGCGCAGCCCGGCCTCGCCTACGCGGTCGCCAACCTCGGCGCATCGATGAGCTACGAGGTCGGGCGCAAGTTGGATCCGAAGGCACACCCGGTGCTGGACTACTATGTCGCGCACCACGGCGCCCGGCGCTGCGCCGCCATCATCGCGAGCTGCACGCTCGTGGCCGCCGCCGGCGCGTGGTGGCTCGGCGCGTCCCACCTCCTCTGGCCGGTCGAGGCGTTCGTCCTCGCGGCGCTTGGGGTGCTCGTGATCCGGCCCGAAACCTACCGCGCGGTCGAGGGCGTGGCAGCTGTGTCCGTGCTCGCGCACATCTGGTCCATTCCGTTGCGTCGGGTCCTCGGGTGGCTCGTATGACGCTGATCCTCCGCGCCACCGACGATGTCGCGCTCATCGAGGCCTGGGGTGGCGGCAAGGCAAAGAACCTCGCCCGCACGGGGCAGCTCGGTCTGGCGGTGCCGCCGTGGTTCTGCGTGTCGGCGCAGGCCCTGGAGGGGTTCCTGCGCTTCAACCGGCTGGCCGTCGACATCCCGCGCGATCGCGCATTCGCCGACGTCGCCCGGGACGTGGAGGCGCGCCTGCTCGCGGGCCGGATGCCGCCCGCCATCCGCGGCGCCGTCGTGGCCGAGCTGGAAGCGAGTGGGCTTCAGAACGGCGATGTCGCCGTCCGCTCGAGCGGCCTGGACGAAGACTCCGACAGGAATTCCTTCGCCGGCCAGTTCGCCTCCTACCTCGTCCGTCGCGGCCCGGTCGACGTCCTGGATGCGCTGGTGCGCTGCTGGGCGTCGGCCTTCTCGGAGCGCGCGCTCGCCTACCGGGTCGACCGCGGCCTGCCGCTCGAGCGCATCCGCGTCGGGGTCGTCATCCAGCGGATGGTCGACGCGGAGGTCTCGGGCGTCGCATTCTCGCGCAACCCGATCCGCCCGCTGGACCGGGCGACGCTTCTCGTCAGCTCGGTGTGGGGGCTCGGAGAAGGGCTGGTGAGCGGACAGCTCGACGCGGACGAGTTCGAGGTGCGGCGCGATACCCTGGAGTTCCGCGCGGTCATCGCCGAGAAGACCCAGGCAGTCCGCGCCGCGCCGGACGGCGGCGTCCTCACCGTCGACGTCTCGTGCCAGGATCGCCGCCGGCCGTCGCTGACCGAGGAGCAGCTGCGCGACGTGGCGCGGGCCGCGCTTCGGCTGGAGACGGCGCTCGGCAAGCCGCAGGACTGCGAGTGGGCGTTCGAAGGCGGCCGGCTCCACCTGTTGCAGACGCGGCCCATCACGCACCTGCCGCCGGACGCCTGCTTCGATCCGGCTACGAGTGGCGCCGGCCGCATCCTGTGGGACAACTCGAACATCGTCGAGAGCTTCGCGGGCGTGACGAGCCCGCTCACGTTCAGTCACGCCAGCCGCGCCTATCGAGAGGTCTACCGCCAGTTCTGCGAGGTCATGGGGGTTCCGCCCCGTATCGTCGCGGAGCACGAGCCCGTCTTCCGCAACATGCTCGGCCTCGTGCGGGGCCGCATCTACTACAACCTCGTGAACTGGTATCGGCTCGTCTCGCTCTTCCCGGCTGCGTCGTGGTCGAAGGCGTTCATGGAAACGATGATGGGCGTGAAGCAGTCGCTCACGCCGGAGCTGGCGGCGCTCTTCGAGTTCCCGGTGCCGCGCTATTCACGCCGGCGCCAGCTATGGCTGGCCGTGGTCTCGCTCTGGCGTTACGCCACGATCGATCGCCTCATCCGCCAGTTCGAGTCGCACCTCGAGGCGGTCTTCGAAGGCTACCGGACGAAGGATCTGGGGGCGCTGTCGCTCCAGGAGCAGAGCGACGTGTACCACGAGCTCACGCGCGAGATCCTCGGGCGCTGGCAGGTGCCGATCGTCAACGACGGCCGCTGCATGCTCGCCTTCGGGCTCCTCACGGTCCTCACCGAGAAGTGGGTGGGGGCCACGGCGGCGACGGCGTCGCTGCAGAACGACCTGCTCTGCGGGCAGGGCGACCTGGCGTCCACCGAGCCGACCAAGATGCTGATGCGGATGGCCGAACAGGTGGATACGGGCGACCCATCGGTCCGCGAGTGGTTCTTGACGGCGCCGGCGGCCGAGCGGCTGACCGCCCTCGGCGAGCGGGCGCCGGACATCGCCGCGAACTTCCGTGAGTTCCTCGACCGCTACGGGTTCCGGTGCGTGAACGAGCTGAAGCTCGAGGAACCGGACCTCCACGACGACCCCACCTTTGCCCTGGAGGCCGTCGCGAGCTACGTGCGCATGAAGACGTACGACATCCGTGCGCTGGAG
>CAZWXA010000022.1:9128-18624 GCA_964637755.1 uncultured bacterium
TATCTCACGGTCGATGAGCTGCTCGCGTGGGTCGAGGGCCGCGGCGTGACGATCGATCTCGCCCGGCTCGTCGAGCTTCGCCGGGCGGAGTGGGAGGGCTATCGCCGCTCGCCGGCGCCGCCGGACCGCTTCCTCACGACCGGCGCCGCGGGGGCGGCCTTCGCGTACCCGCAGGTCCTCGTGGACGCTGATCTCCTGAGAACCGAGGCCGAGTCGGCCGATCCGGACGTGCTCGTCGGCACGCCGTGCTGCCCGGGCGTCGTGGAGGGCGAGGTGCGGGTCGTGCGGACGATGGACGACGCCCGGGGACTCCGCGGCGAGATCCTCGTCACCGAGCGGACGGACCCCGGCTGGGTGCCGCTGTACCCCAGCTGCTCGGGGCTCCTCATCGAACGCGGCAGCCTGCTGTCGCATTCGGCGGTCGTCGCCCGCGAACTCGGGGTACCGACGATCGTCGGCATCTCCGGCGGCTTGATGCGAAAGCTCGGCCCTGGGCGTCGGGTCAGGATGGACGCCGGGAAGGGCGAAGTGAGGATCCTCCAGTGACGGATCTCGGTCTGCGCGCCTGGTCGCAGAGTGCCGACCCCGCCGGCTTCGGCGACGTCTTCGCCGAGTTGCCCGGACGCGTACGTCGCGACCCGTACCGGGCCGCGCTGCTGCCGGCGGCGCGCTGGCGGGCGTTTCTCGACGTTCCCGTGACGCGCGAGTTCTGGATCGCCGAACGCGACGGCCGCGCCGTGGGCCGGGCCGGGGCGTCGCTGTCGCCGAGCCACGGGGCCACCGGCTATCTGGGCTTCTTCGAAGTCGACGTGGAGGATGCGGGTCGTGCGGCAGTGGCGGCGGCCCTGATCGACGCCGGCAGCGCGTGGCTGCGCGGCCGCGGCGTGAACACGGTCTACGGTCCGGTCGATCTCGCGACCTGGTTCACCTATCGCTTCCGCGTGCCGACGGAGGACTCCGCCGACGAGGAGGCCGAGCCGCCGTTCGCCTGGGAACCCGTCAACCCGCCCGAGTACGTCCTCTGGTTCCTCGAAGCCGGATTCACCGAGGCCGACCGCTATCACTCCATCGCCTTCCGCGCGGATGATCCGGCGCTGGTGGACCTCGTCGCGGCCGCCACCCGGGTCGTGCACGACGAGGCGCGAGACAAGGGTTTCGCCTTCCGGCCTCTGGATGCGGCGCGACTGGACGCGGAAGCGTTGCTGCTCTACACGCTCAGCATGGATGCCTTCCGGGACAACTTCCTGTTCGAGCCAATTCCCGCCGACGTCTTCCGCGCGCTCTACGCCGCCGCCGGCGGGGGCGGTGAACGGTTCGTGTACTTCGTGCTCGACCCGCACGGGCGCGAGGTCGGTTTCGTCCTGGCCTTCGTCGATCGCGGCTACACCGTGGTGAAGACCATCGCGGTTCGGCCGGACTCCCGCGGCCAGCGACTCTCGACGGCGCTGATGCATCTCGTCTTCGGCGCCATGGCGGCACGGGGGCTGCGTCAGGTGATCTCCGCCCTCGTCAAGACCGGCAACACGAGCGAATTCCTCGGCGCGCGCCACCAGAGCCTCCGTGCGTGGCGGCACGACTACGCCCTGTTCGAGAAATCCCTGTGATGCGCCGGCGGCTCGCGGCCTGATGCTCTACCAGCTCCTCGGTGTCTCGCACCGGTACCCCCTCGGTCGCCACGTGGTGCCGGCGCTGCAGGACGTGGATCTCGAGGTCGCGCCGGGCGAGTTCGTCGCCGTGGCCGGTCCGTCGGGATCCGGCAAGACCACCCTGCTCAACCTGCTCGGTCTCATCGACACCGCGCATACCGGCAGCGTCCGCTTCGAGGGTCGCGACGTGCGCGATCTGGACGAGCGCGCCCGCACCCGGATCCGTCGGGAGCGTCTCGGGTACATCTTCCAGAGCTTCAACCTGATCCCGGTGTTGAGCGCCTACGAGAACGTGGAGTATTTCCTGCTCAAGCGCGGCGTGCCGCCCGCCACCGCGCGCCGGCGCGTGATGGAAGCACTGGAAGCCGTCGGTGTCGCCGAGCAGGCGCGCCACCGGCCGCACGAGCTGTCCGGGGGCCAGCTCCAGCGCGTGGCGATCGCCCGGGCCCTCGTGCGCGAGGCCGACGTCATCCTCGCCGACGAGCCGACCGCCGCGCTGGACCACACGACGGGCCTCGCCATCATCCATCTGATGAAGGCGCTCAGTCGAGACAAGGGGACGACCTTCGTCTTCTCCACTCACGATCCCCAGGTGCTGGCCGTCGCCGACCGGGGCGTCCGGCTCCAGGACGGCAGGGTACAGCCGTGACCCACGCGTGGCTCTTCGCGCAACTGGCCGTCCGCAATCTGTTCCGCAACCGCCGGCGCACGGCATGCGCGGTGGCCACCATCGGGCTGGGCGCGGCGGGACTGTTCCTCTTCCTGGGATTCAACGCCGGCCTCATGAACCAGTACCGCGAGAACACGGTCCGCGCGCACTTCGGCCACGGCCAGGTGCACGTACGGGGCTTCTGGGGCCGCGCGCACGCGTGGCCCGAGGAGATGTGGATCGCCGATCCCGACAGCGTACTTGCGACCCTGCGTGGCCTGCCGGGGGTGCGAGGCGTCTTCCCGCGGCTCTCCTTCGGCGCGATGCTCGTCCACGAGGACGCCTCCGTCGTGGGACAGGGGCTCGGCATCGACGTCGCCGCGGAAGCACGCTTTTTCGACAGGCTCAACCTCGTCGCCGGCGACGACGGCGGGGGGCGTCCGGACGGTATCGTGATCGGACGCGGGCTCGCCGGAGGCCTCGGGGTGCACGTCGGCGACCGGGTGGATCTCTACGCGCGCGACACCCTCGGGTCGATCAGCTCCGCGCCGGTCACCGTGGCGGGGATCTTCCACACGGGACAAGAGGAGTTCGACAACCGCGCCTTCCGGCTGCCGCTTCCGCTGGCCCGACGGCTACTCGTCACCGACCGCGTCGAGACGATCCAGGTGGGACTCGGGCGTGTGGAGGACTGGCCGGCCTTCGCCCGCGCCGCCGGGGCCGCTTTGCCGTCGCTGCAGGCGATGCCATTCGATGCCCTCGACGTCGTGTACTACAAGCACGGCGTCGACTGGCTCGACGCGCAGTTCCGGTTCATCCGCGCCATCGTTCTCCTGATCGTGTTCCTCGGGACCTTCAACGTCATCACCATGACGGTCTCGGAGCGCACGGCGGAGATCGGCACGCTTCGCGCCAACGGCGACAGCCGCGCCGACGTCATGCTCGGGCACGTGCTGGAGGCGGGCGCGCTGGGTGTCATCGCCGCCACGGCCGGGATCGTGATCGGCTGGGTGAGTGCCGTGTCGCTCCTGCGGAACGGCATTCCGATGCCGCCGGCGCCGGGTATCACCCGTAGCTTCCGGATCCTCATCGAGCTGCAACCCGCGCACGCGATGCAGGTGCTCGCCCTCTGCGTCTCGACCGCCGTGGCCGGCTGCCTGTTCCCGGTCTGGCGAGCCGTGCGGATGCCGATCGCGCAGGCGTTGCGGCACGCGTGACGCGATCGCGGATCCTCTTGTGGGGCCGCTCATGCCACCACGTCAAGCGAGAGGCCAGTCATCTACGCTCCTCAGAGGGCGCCGGCGGAGCGCAGCTCGGCGATCCGGTCGGGGGGGAGCGCGAGCCATTCCTGGAGCACCTGGTCCGTGTGCTCGCCGAGGCGGGGGGCGGGGCGGCGGATCGAGCCGGGCGACTCCGAGAGCTTGATGGTCACGCCCTGCATCGGCACCCGACCCGCGGACGGGTGATCGACCTCGACGATCTGCTGGCGATGGCGGAGCTGGGGGTTGGCGACCACGTCGGCCAGGGTGGCGACTTTGGCCGCGGGCACCTCCGCGCGCGCGAGGGCCGCCACCGCCTCGTCCGCCGTCATGCCGCCGATCCACTCGCCCACCACCCGCTCGACGCGGTCGATGTTCCGGAACCGGGCCTCGCTGGTCGCGAACTCGGGATCCGCGAGGAGGTCCTCCCGCCGCATGGCGCGGGCGAGCCGGAGGAAGTGGGCGTCGCTGCCGCCGACCAGGTGGACCCAGGCGCCGTCGCGCGCGCGGAACGTCTGGGCGGGGGCGGCGAAGCGGTCCCGGTTTCCGAGGCGCGTGGGGGTGTGGCCGAGGAGCAAGTGCTCCGGGATCGCGGTGACCAGCAGGGAGGCGGCGCTGTCGAGCAGGCTCAGGTCGACGACCTGCCCGCGGCCCGTCAGGTGGCGGCGCTCGAGGGCCGCCAGGATCCCGATCGTCGCGTAGAAGGCGGCGGAATAGTCGACCACGTAGGTCCCCGCCATCGTGGGCGGGCCGTCCGGCTGCCCGGTGATCTCCATGAGGCCGCTCATGGCCTGGCCGATCACGTCGAAGCAGGGCTGGCCGGCCAGCGGCCCGTCCTGGCCGAAGCCCGAGATGCGCGCCATGACCAGGCGCGGGTTCTGCGCCCGGAGGGCGTCCCACCCGCAGCCCATCGATTCCATCACCCCCGGACGGAAGTTCTCGATCAGCACGTCCGCCTTCGCGGCCAGCTCCCGCAGGAGCTGCTGCGCGCGCGGCTCGCGGACGTTGAGCGTGAGGCTCCGCTTGTTGCGGTTGAACACCATGAGGTAGAGGGTCTCGCCGCCGACGCGCGGCCCGAGGGCCCGCGCCTCGTCGCCCGACTGCGGCCGCTCGACCTTGACCACGTCGGCGCCGAGGTCGCCGAGGAGCATCCCGCAGAAGGGGCCGGCGATGAAGCGGGAGAGGTCGAGGACCCTGAGCCCGTCGAGGGGACCGGGCGCGGTCACGCGGGGCGCGGGAGGAGGATCGCCCGAGGATCGACCTGCCGGCGGAGAATCTCCAGCTCCTCGGCCGCCGGCAGCGGCGTCACCGGCACCGCGGAGAGGTCGCCCAGGTCGAAGCCGGTGGCGGCCTGGACCTCGGCCGCGGTCACGCCGGGGTGGATGGATCGCGCGCGGATCCCTCCCGCCGTCTTGTCGAAGTCGAAGATGCACCTGGGCGTGATCACCCACTCGGGGCCGCCGCGGCCCAGGCCCAGGCGGCGCCGGCCCTCGAGGCCGCCCGGGTAGCCGACGCCCGAGACGAAGTCGACGCGCTCGACGAAGTTGCGGCGCTCGTGGTGCGGCATCATCACGTACTCGCGCCCGAAGAGCGTCATGTGCTCGGGCTGCAGGACGGGGCCGACGAGGCGGACCCTGGGATGCCGGTAGTCGCCCACGCAGACGGAGTTGATGTTGCCGGCGCGGTCGACCTGGACCGCCGAGCTGAAGCCGAAGTCGATGTCGCCGCGCTTGATCGACCAGGTGCCGGGGTAGGTCGTCATCTGGGCGTCGCACTCGAGGTCGCGCAGGCGGGCGTCGAACTCCGAGTCGGGCAGGGCGGCGAGCCGCGTCAGGTCGGGGTTGTGGCTCCAGCCGGCCAGCAGGACGGTGAGATTCGGCGCGTGGGTGCGCCGGGCCAGCTCCATCGCCGCCAGCGGGATCGCGGTCGCGAAGATCGCGGTGGGCCCCCCGGTGACGAGCCCGGTGAAGCCGACCTCCTCGTCCGCGAGCGACCGCGCGAGGGCGACCGCGAGGATCTCGTGGAGCGTGGGCGGCGCGCTCGTCACCGGGCGTCGATCTCCTGGAGCCGGGCCAGCCGCTCGAGGCCGATCAGCTCGAGGTAGGCGAAGTGGTCGCGCGGCCCGGTCACGTACTTCCGGAGATAGCTCGCAAAGTCCTCGGCGGTCGCCGAGGCCTCGACGTACTCGCGGAAGTGGGCGTCGTCGGCCACGTAGCGGCCGAGGAGCGGGGTCGGATGCGCGCCCCACGGCGCCTCGACCACCAGGCTCGTCCGGTAGGAGGGGATCTGCACGTGGGGCGCGTGGCGGCGGATGTACTCCCGCGCCACCACCGTCTCGACGGTGACGATGACCGTGTCGCAGGCGCGGGCGAGGGTGACGTCGAGGCTCTGGGGCATCAGGTGCCGCGGGAGGATGACCACGTTCCCCTGCTCGTCGGCGGCCGCCGCGTGGATCACGACCACATCGGGCGCCGCGGGGGGGACCGCGTGGAGCCGGCGGCCGGTCAGCGGGCAGTCGAACGCGCGGATCTCCTTGTTGTGGGTGAGGATGTCGGTGCCGCCGAGATAGTCGCACGGCCAGAAGGTGAGGCCGTCCTGGCTGGCGCGGAACCGGTCGAAGCTCAGGACCTCGGGGTAGTCGACGACCTCGAGCTCGCCGCGCTCGACGCGCCGGCGGAAGTTGAGGGCGAGGCCGTACTTCTCGAGCCCGACGTACGAGGTCTCGACCCGGCGCAGGCAGCCGGCCCCCGCCAGCAGGTCGACGTCGTTGCCGTTCACCGTCCCCACCACCGTGAGGTTCCGGCGACCCTGCCGCGCCAGCTCCCGGATCAGCGCCATCGGATGCTGGTAGACGGCGAAGCCGCCCAGGCCGACGCGCGCCCCGTCGGGGACGCTGGCGGCCGCGTCGGCGAGCGAGACGAGCTTGGAGCGCAGTGCGGGCACGGGTGGACTCCCTCTCGAGGATGTTCCTGCCAGCGCCTGCGACTGTACGGGCCCGCGCGCGGCGATGTCAAGGCTGTCGGCCGCCGGAGGCCGCCGGGGTTCGTGTATCATCGCGCCGTCATGACGGGGGGCGAGATCGCTCGTGCGCTGACCGTGCCCGCGCAGCCCGGCGGACGCCGCGGCGCCGCCGTGCTCCTGCGCTGGAGCAACGTCGGGGTGATCGTGCTCCTCTTCGTCATCGCCTCGCTCCTGTCCGAGCACTTCCTGACCCTACGCAACCTCATGAACCTCCTGCGCGGGACGAGCATGACGGGGATCACCGCGCTCGGCATGACCATCGTGATCCTCAACCGGGGCGTGGACCTGTCGGTGGGCTCGCTGGTGGGGCTGTCCGCGGTCCTGGCGGCCGGGCTCCAGGTCCACGGGGTGGCGACGGCCTGGGCGGCGGCCTTCGCGGTGGCGCTGGCGCTCGGATTCGCCAACGGGCTGCTGATCGCGGGGCTTCGGCTCCAGCCGTTCGTCGCCACCCTGGCCATGCTCATCTTCGCCCGGGGCCTCGTCTACCTCTACTCCGACGGGAGCAACGTCCTCGTGCGGAGCCCGCATCCGCTGTTCGTCTCCCTGGGCTCGGGCTACGTCGGGCCCGTGCCGGTGCCGGTGCTGATCTGGGCGGCCGCCTACACCCTGCTCGCGCTCGTGATGGCCCACACCGTCTTCGGCCGCCGCGTGAACCTCGTCGGCGCCAACCCCGAGGCCGCGCACGTGCTCGGCATCAGCGTGGCGCGGAACCGGATCGAGGTCTACGCGCTCAGCGGGGCGCTGGCGGGCCTCGCCGGGATCCTGCTCACGAGCCGGCTCACCGTCGGCGACCCGCAGGCCGGGAACCTCTACGAGCTGGACGCGATCGCCGCCGCGCTCATCGGAGGCACGACCTTCGACGGCGGCGTCGGCAGCCTCCACGGCACGGTGGGCGGTACCATCATCCTCGCCGTGCTCTCCAACATCCTCAACCTCGTCGGGATGTCGCCCTACTTCCAGATCATCGCCAAGGGCGTCGTCATCGTGGTCGCGGTGGTCCTGAGCGAGCTCCGGTACCGCCACGGATCCCGCACGTGGGTCCATCTGCGGCGATAGGAGGAATGCCATGACACGGAGTCCGGGTTCCGCGGGCTGGAGCCGTCGCGACGTGCTGCGCGCCCTGGGCGCGGGCGGCGCCGCGCTGGCCGTCGAGGGGTGGTGGAGCCGGCTCGACGCGGAGGATCTGGCGACGATCCGCGGGAAGACCATCGGCTACACGCAGAGCTTCTCCACCATCGAGTGGACGGTCGCCCAGCGGGAGCAGGTCGAGGAGGGCGTCCGCAAGTACGGCCTGAAGCTCGTCTACCTGGACGGACAGAACCAGGCGGCGAAGCAGGTGCGGGACATCGAGGACCTGGTGACGAAGAAGGTCGACCTCATCATCATCGCCACCTGGTTCGCGGAGGCGATCGCGCCCGCCGTGCGGGAGGTGAACAAGGCGGGCATTCCGATCGTGGTCCTCAGCTCGGACCTGGTGGGCGGCGTCGACTACATGACGCACATCTGGACGGACAGCCTGGAGACGGGCCGCGAGGTGGGCCGCGCGATCGTGCGGGCGCTCGGCGGCAAGGGGCGGGTGGTGCAGATCGAGGGCAAGCCGGGGTCGGTGGTGAACCAGCAGCGCGGGCGCGGCTTCCGGGAGGTCCTCGAGCCGGAGAAGGAGGTCAAGATCGTCGCCCACGCGATCGCCAACTACGAGCGCGTCCAGGCGCTGAAGGTGATGGAGGACATCCTGCAGGCGCACCCGAGGATCGACGCGGTCTACGCCCACAACGACGACATGGCGCTCGGGATCATGCAGGCCTTCCGCGAGGCCGGGCGACGGGGGGAGGCGCGGATCTACGGGGTCGACGGCATCCAGGTCGAGGCCCTGCAGGCCATCCTCGACGGCGAGATGGCGTCGAGCTGGCTCTACCTGCCGCTCGGCTCCGAGGGCGTGGAGCTGGCGGTGAGGATCCTGACCGGCAAGAAGGTGCCGCGGCAGATCCTCCTGGCGTCGCCGATGATCACGCGGGGCAACGTGCTGGAGTTCTACGACGCGGGGGCGCGCAAGCGGAAGGTGGCGCCGGTCAAGCTGCCCGTCTGAGCCCCGTGGCCCCGCTGCTCGAGCTGCGAGGGGTGGGCAAGTGGTTCGGCGCCGTCCAGGCGCTGCACGACGTGGACCTCGCCGTGCACGGCGGCGAGGTCCTGGCGCTCGTCGGGGATAACGGGGCCGGCAAGTCGACGCTGATCAAGATCGTGGCCGGCGTACACCAGCCGGACACGGGGCGGATCCTCTGGGCCGGCCGGCCCACCGTCCTCCGCTCCCCGCACGCCGCCAAGGCGCTCGGGATCGAGACGCTCTACCAGGAGCTGGCCGTCTTCGAGCCCGCCGACGTCACCGCGAACCTGTTCGCGGGGCGGGAGCGCCTGCGCCCCGGCCTCGCCGGCCGGCTGGGCATCCTGGACGCCGAGGGCATGCGCGCCTTCACCCGGGCGACGCTCGAGCGGCTCCGGATCTCGGTGGCGAGCGTCGATCAGGAGCTGCGGTTCCTCTCGGGCGGGCAGCGCCAGTCCGTGGCCATCGGCCGCGCCATCGCCTTCGGCGGCAAGCTCGTCATCATGGACGAGCCGACGGCCGCGCTGGGCGCGGTCGAGTCGGAGCAGGTCATCGCGCTCATCGGCGAGATGCGGGCCCGCGGGGTGGCCGTCGTCGTGATCAGCCACAACCTGCTCCACGTGTTCCGGGTGGCGGACCGGATCGGCGTGCTGTACCACGGCGAGCTCCTGCGCGTGCTCCCCAGGGGCGCCGCCGATCCGCAGATGGTCCTGGCCCTGATGATGGGGCAGCGCCCGCCCGGCGAGGGGTGACCCTTGACCAACTTGACCACTTGTGGTCATGTAGAGGTCATGACGCGCGCGCGGATCGCCCAACTCAAGGC
>CAZWXA010000022.1:18724-19968 GCA_964637755.1 uncultured bacterium
CGGCCCCGCGCCTGCGCGAAGGTCAGGAGGTGTCGCAGCACAGCCGAAAAGAGCCCCCGGCCCCGCCACGCGGGGGCCGTGAAGGCGTCGTACAGGTAGGCGTCGTCGGCGCCGGGAATGACGACGTGCCCGATTTCCTCGACCCGGACCGGAGTGCAGGCGAGCCAGCAGTAGGCGACGATCTCCGTGTCGCGGCGGGCGACGGCGCAGGCCTGGCCCTCCCGGAGCCGCTCCTCCCGCTCCGGGTCCCCCCGGCGGACGTCTCCATCCCTCGCCAGGGGCGAGTCCCACACCTCCAGCGCGATGCCGGGCGGCAGCGCGCCCGGCGCAACCGGGGCGTCGAGTCGCCGCTCGTACAGGCAGAGGGTGATCACCCGGATCATGCCGTTCCCGCTCCGCCTCGGCGCGTCTCGAGGCAAGCCCGACCTTGCCACGCCGCGTTCCGCGGGCCAGCCGACACCCCTGGCCGCTCCCCGCTCCTGGAGGATGGGGAAGTCGGGCTGCCGCCTGAACGGGCTCCAGAATACGTCATCGTAATTGCGGATCGGGGGTACTTGGCTGAGCTAGCCCAACTTCCACGGTCTGAGGCGCCCGACGGCCCCGGTGCGCATAGGGCGAACAGGCGCGGGGCCATCGGCACGATACTGCTTCGGCGACAGCGGTGTCGTCAAGGGCCGCGTGACCCTTTCGCGGTGTCTTGTCTGGCCCGGGGGCGCCGTGTACGCTTGCGCGCAACAAGGCGCTTGGGGGTGGTCGGCGTCGTGATCCTTCCGCCGGGCCATCCGGGAGCCAGAAGGAGGACGCCATGAGTCGTGCCGCCTCACCGGGACTCACGCTCCTGCTCGCTCTGGTCGTGGCCGGTCCCGCCGAGCTCCCGGCCCAGACCAGGGAGGACACCGTCGTCTACGCGGTCCAGAGCGACGTACCGAACTGGGATCCCCCCAACTCGGTCCTCCGCGAGAGCATCATCTTCGGCTACCACGTCTTCGATCACCTGGCCGCGCGGGACCTCGAGACCGGCAAGGTGGGGCCGAGCCTGGCCCTGTCGTGGAAGACCCTCGACGACACCACCTGGGAGGTCAAGCTCCGCAAGGGCGTCAAGTTCCACGACGGGACGCCCTTCACGGCGCGGGACGTGAAGGCGACCTTCGACCGCGTCCTCAACCCCGAGAACAAGCTCACCGCCCGCGGCAACCACGCCAAGATCAAGAGCGTCGAGGTCGTGGACGACTTCACCGTCCACT
>CAZWXA010000023.1:0-19628 GCA_964637755.1 uncultured bacterium
ATCCTGAGGCGTATCAGCTGGTCGACCCAACGATGCGAAGAGCACTCCTTCGGCGGATTCTGCCCGAGGAGTCGGTGCCAGGGCTGTACACTCGCGACCCGGAGGCCATGAGGGCTTGATCACGTTCAAGGTCGAGATCGAGCGGGAAGACGATGGCCGTTGGCTGGCAGAGGTCGTCGAGCTTCCGGGCGTCCTCGCGTACGGCGAGACGCAGGAGGCGGCCCTATCAAGGGTTCAGGCTCTGGCCCTCCGTGTCATCGCCGAGCGGTTAGAGCACGGTGAGGCCGGATCTGACCTGCTGAGTATCTCCTTCAACGCAGCGTGAACGGCTGGCCAAGTACCCGCTCTCGCCGGGTGCTGGCGGCCCTCCTGAGGATTGGCTGGGTGGTAAAGCGTCAGTCTGGTTCCCGCCGAACACTATCCCGCTCGGGATGGGCCGACTTCGTGTTCGCCTTTCACGACGACGAAGAGATCGGGCCCCGCATGCTGTCCCGGATCGCGAAGCGCACCGGCTTGCGGCCCGAGGATCTGTGAGCGCCCGCTACCGCCGAACCAGCCACTGGAGCGGCCGGGCTGCGCCGGCCGCTCACCGGCAGCGTTAGACGGTCTTGGAGTGACTGGTGCTGAACATAAGGTTGATTTACGAGCAGCTAGAAGCTGCAAGATCGTACCTGCAGAGCGCCTCTCTTCTTGGGTGCCGAATGGCCTTGATTCTCTTGGATAACGCCGCAGAACTCATGATGCAACGGGAACTCGAGGAGCAATTCGCGCGAGAGGACAAATGGGCACCCAAGTGGGAGCCGGCTCGAACGGAGTGGGCGGGTTATCCGGTGGCGTGGTCGCGAGCTTCGGCGCTCCGGCCACCGTCATCACCTCGTGAAGCTGGGTTCGGCCGTCTACATGTGTCCGGTGTTGATTCTGCACTACATCCTCGATCACAAGTATCTTCCGCCCCAGGAGTTCATCACGGCGACCGTCCAGGGTGCTTTCCTCACCTCCAATGATTTCGTCGCCTGCCCGGAGACCTCAGTCGACGAGTGGCTCAGAAGACGTCCCGGAAGGCAGTGATGCGAGACCTGAACGCTCGCCGCCCGAAACGGCTACAACCGACCACGCCAGCTAACCCGCGGGTGAACCTGCCGACTGGGCGACAACAGCGATTGAGCGTCAAAGCGTGGAACTCAACGTCGTGAAACGCGAGAGATGGACCGAGGCTGACGTGGACGCGTTGCCTGCCGGTGAGCATGACTACTTCGAGCGTAAGAGCGGCCAGGTCTTTGCGGAGGTTTGGCGAGCTGCTCGGCAAGTTGGCCAAGACCATTTCCGCGGTGGCGAACTCGGGCGGCGGCCACATCGTACTTGGAGTAGATGAGCGCTGGTGGCCGATCTCGCCGACCGCGTCACCGCGCTGGACTTCGGTCAGAAGATCGCGGAGGGGCCGCCGGCGACGGCGCTGCGCGCGCCGCAGGTCGTCGACGCCTACCTCGGACCGCGCTTCGCGCTCGCGAGCCGGAGAGGGGATCGCGGCTGAGCCGGAAAGGGGACGGACATGACGGTGACGCTGCCGATGACGCTACCGACCTCGGTCGTGGGAAGCCACGGCTTGCCGGGCTGGGTGTGGTTGGCGCGCGAGGCGATGGAGGCGGGACGGATGGGCGCCGTCGACGTCCGCGAACTGCTGGAGGACGCGACGCAGGCAGCCCTGCTCGACCAGGAGCGCGCGGGAGTGGACGTCCTCACCACGGGCGAGATGGGGCGCGTGCGCTTCATCACCGGCTTCTACGAGCACCTCCAGGGCATCCGCCCGCTGCCGCCGCCGCGCAAGCTCGGCCAGCCGCTCTGGGACACCAACACGCCGTTCGAGGTGCTGGAGAAGGTGACGGCGCCGAGGGGCCTGGGCATCGTGGATGAGTTCACGCTGGCGCGCTCGCTGACGGCGAAGCCGCTCAAGGCGACGGTCCCGGGGCCCTACACGCTCCTGGTGCCCCTCAAGCTCGGCGGCGGCTACCGCGACAAGGACACGCTCCTCGCCGACCTCGTCGAGGTCGTCAACGCCGAGTGCAAGGCGCTCGCCGCCGCCGGCGCCACCTTCATCCAGATCGACGAACCCCATCACGGCATGTACGCGGGCTCGGTGCCCCAGGTCGCCAAGGGCATCAACCGGGCGGTGGAGGGCGTGGACGCCAAGATCGCCGTGCACGTCTGCTTCGGCAACCTCTACGGCCGCCCGTTCAGCGCTGTCCGCGACTACCGCAACCTCTTCCCGTCGCTGCACGAGCTGCGCGCCTCCCAGATCGTGCTGGAGTTCGCCAACCGCGGCCTGGAGGAGCCGGCCCGCTGGAAGGACTTCCCGAAGGACAAGGAGCTCGGGGCGGGCGTGATCGACGTCAAGGCGTTCAAGGCGGAGACGGCGACCGACGTCGCCGAGCGCATCCGCGCGCTGCTCCGCCACGTCGCCCCCGACAAGCTCTGGCTCAATCCCGACTGCGGCTTCTGGGAGACGCCGCGCTGGGTGGTGAAGCAGAAGCTCGCCGCCCTCGTCGAGGGCGCGCGCCTCGTGCGTCGGGAGCTGGGCGGGTAGAGTCGAGGGCCAGCCGATCGAGGCGCCGCTCGCGCGGTTGCCGGTCGAGCCTGCTCAGCGTGCCTGGTGGACCTTCACCACCGTCGGCCAGGAGGAACCGGCGCTCCGGGTCGTCATTTCGCGCGGCCAGACCGCGCCTCCCGCAGCCGGGAACGCGAGAGTTCCATCGCGGCCCCGATGCACCGGTCCACCAGCGTGCGGAGCCGCTCGTAGTTGCGCGCCTGCTGCCGCACCACCGGCACGTCCTCACGCCGCACGAACTGGCTCTGACTCTTGCCCTGCCAGGTGAAGCTCAGTTGAGAGTAGGGCCTATGCTTCGGCGGGGACGTCGCCTTGCAGCGGCAGTCGGGTTTGCCGCAGACATTGTAGACATTGTATTGCTGCGCGAGCGTCGAAGCTCAAGAACATCCAGGGCGAAGACAATGCCGGCGCTCGCAGCGTATCGAAAGTCGGAACTTGCGGAACCCGCGCCAATCGCCTAGCCTGCCTGCCATGGGGGAGTGCCTGGTCGCAGGGCCGGTCTTCAGTCGAGCGCGGTGGCGTCCTATCCGTCTCCGTCCGATGGCGGATGCGGGAACCCTGCGCCGGCGGTCCGTGAGAGCAGCCCGAGCGGTAGCGTTATGTCGACACAGGGTGACAGAGGGAGGTCGCGGTGTTCGAACGCATCCTCGAGCGGATGCGAAAGCTGCTGCGCGGGAGCCAATACCTCTTGACCGTGCACGGCGTGGAAGCAATGGAGGATGACGAACTCACGATTCTCGATGTCGAGAGGTGCCTGTTGACCGGCCGTATCGTGGAGAGACAACGAGACCGTCAGCGCCGTGAATGGAAATACCTGGTGCAAGGACGGGCCATTGACGGTACAGCTATGGCGGTCGTTGCCAAGGTCGGCCGGACTCGCCGGCTCGTGATCCTGACGGTATATCTGGTTGAGGGTGAGGCCCAATGACGATCGTGTGCGACGTGTGCGGCAAAAAGGGAGCGCGGATCCGGCGACTGACTCGCAGCTTTGGAAAGGGCAAGGCCGCCTTCCTTATCGAGGCGGTGCCCATCGTGAGTTGCCCGAACTGCGGTGAGAGCTATCTCACGGCGACTACGCTTCGCGAGATCGAACGTATTCGGCAGCACCGGCACCAACTCGCCAAGGACCGCGTAGTCCCGGTAGCGAAGTACGGAGGGGCGGCATGACACTCTGAGTGATCGCGGTTTCCGATGGGCTCCCGGTCACGCAAGTCGATGGAGGTGATCGGACAGGCCGCGACAGGCATGGCTGGTGGAAGGTGCCGGTCCGGTGGACGGGGGTCTCCTCCACCGGACCGTGGACACCGCCGAGCGATGCCCACACCTCCCCACCTCCCACCGGGCCCGGCGACGATCAGGGACCTGTTGGGCGACGGCTCGCGTGCGCGGGTGAAGGGCGTCCGCCTCGGCCCGCAGGCCCAGCGGGATGCCGGTGTGCGATGGGCGCGGCGCGGTGTCCGATCGAGAGGGTGAGCTGCTCGTGGTGCCGTCGCGGGTAGAGGTTCGAGTCGCCCCACGCGTGGAACTCCGACCTGCCCCGCACGGAACTGCCCCTTCGACAGGCGCTTGTGACAGAGCCAGAACCCCTGTCCGTCATAGACCAAGAGCTTGAGCGCCGTGCGTGTTACTGGCCGGCGGACTGAAGCCCCCCTTTGCCGTCGCTGAGATAACTCGGCGCGTCAGGCACGCGCTCCCCACGGCCCTCGTATTTGAAGTAACTGACCGTCCCTTTCTGCACGACCGGCTGGCCAATGTACCTGAGGTACTGTCTCGTCCCATCGGATTCGTAGATGCCCCACTCAGGTTTGAGTGTCCCGTCGGCTATGAGAAGGTCCAAGGCGGGCGACATGCCCGCTGCGGCGAGGTGGTCAGCGTTCTTGAGAGTCGGCTTGGTGTGGTGGAGTTCGACGCCGACAGAGCCTATGCCAGCGACAATCGCGGGGCTTCGAGCGATCTCGTTCTGTGCCCCTGGAAGGCACTTGACCAAGCTGAAGGCATCGTCCTTCGGTTGTTCACCATTCGTCATTGCGTAGACCCGGCCTGTCTCGTATTCAATGGAACCTTGATTGTTGAAGAGTTGCGATGTGAAGGCCTTTTGGTATACAGGTGGGACGCCTTCCTCTTTCGCATCACCGAATCCGATCGCAACGACCCGAGAATCCTTTATGATTTCCCACGGCAAGTGGCGAATCGCGCCGAGCTTGAAGAATATCCCGATCAACCCCCAACCTGTAACGGGCACCTTGTCGTAGGTGACAAGGTGATGAACGATTACACCGTCGAGTTCGCCATCGTCAGACCGGGCCTTGAGGCCGCGGAGTTGTTCGGCAGCCCCCAGACCCGGGCACTGCGAAAGGAGGCCCAGCATCAATATGAGTATGAGGGTACAGTCGCGACGAACGCGCCGAGGCTGATTTCCGCACCACGATGCTCTCGGTAACTCGATGCTCTTCGTAGGACAGTACTGTGGGCCATTGGTCTTCTGCTCTGGGGGGTGCGTCAGTTCGGCACGATGGCCGCGCGGATGACGTGGCCCTTGTCCTGGGCGGCGAAGGCCTCGTTGATCTGGTCGAGCGGGAACTTGTGCGAGACGACGCGGTCCCACGGGTAGCGGTGGAGCGTGCGCTCCATGAGGTCCAGCGCGCCGCGCAGGTGCTCGGCCTCGTAGTGCGCGAGTCCGATGATGCGGCGGTTGCCGAAGACGATCCACGCCGGGTCGAACTCGGCCTTCCAGCCCACGTTGATGTTGCCGATCTCGAGATAGGTCCCCTCCGGCGCCGTCATGCGGAGGCCCTCGTCCACGACGCCGGGGTGGCCCACCAGCTCGAGCACGACGTCGCCGCCCCAGTCGTCGGTGAGCTGCCGGACGCGCGTGATGCGCGCCTCCGGCGTGGAGTGCTCGCGCAGGTCGACCACCTCGTGGGCGCCGAACTGGCGGGCCAGCGCGAGCCGCTCGTCGATGCCGTCGATGACGATGACGCGGCTGGCGCCCATCTCCCGCGCGACGGCGCAGGCGTACAGCCCGAGACCGCCGGCGCCCTGGACGACGACGGTCTGGCCCGTCTTGAGGCCGGCGATATCGAGGCCGGCGTAGACCTGGGCGAACGCGCAGTTGACGCCGGCGGCCATCTCATCGGTGATGGCCGCGGGGAGCTTGAAGACGGCGTGGTTCGGCCGGAGGTAGAAGTACTGGCCGAAGCCGCCCTGGAAGTGCGGCCACTGCTCACAGGAGACGAGCCAGTTGGCCTGGCGGACGGGGCAGGACTTGAAGCGCCGCATCAGGCACGCGCGGCAGCGGCCGCACGGGAAGAAGTAGCGATAGGCGACGCGGTCGCCGACCTGGAGCGGTCGTCCGACCGAGTCGGCGCCGACGCCCGGCCCGAGCTTGGCCACCGTCCCCACGTGCTCATGCCCGGTGTTGAGGGGCAGCGGGCGCCCCATCTTCCGGTAGTCCAGCTCGCCCCGCCAGTAATGCAGGTCCGACCCGCAGATGTTGGCGAGCGCGATCTTGATCAGGATCGCTCCCGGCTCCGGATCCGGCACCGGGTACTCCCGGATCTCGAACGGCCTGCCCGTCCCGTGGAACACCGCCATCCGTCCTGTCTCGGCCATGATGTCCTCCTTGCGCGGGGCGAGTGTAGCACCGAAACCGGCCAGGACCCGGCCCCCTCGACCCCGTTGAACGCGTCCGGGCAGATGGCGCAGACTCCCCGCCCTCGCGATCTCGCGACGGTCGCCGACAGGGTTTCGCTCGAGGCGGTGCTACACTCGACCCCGCCCTAGGCGGACGGGGGCGGGTCCACGACGGAGAGCCATCTGGCGAGACACGGCACGCACACGAAGCCCGCGCACGGCCCGCACGGCCACGTGCGACGCGGCGCGTACGGCAACCCCGCGGATCTCGCCGCCTTCGTCCGGCGGCAGATGGACCCGGCGCGCGCGAGGTGGCAGAAGCCGGGCGCGGTCGTGCGCGCGCTCGGGCTCCGGCACGGGCAGGTCGTCGCCGACATCGGCACCGGGCCCGGCTACTTCATCCCGAGGCTCGCCCGTGCGGTGGGCCGGTCGGGGCACGTGTACGCGGTGGACCCCGAGCCCGCCGTCCTGGAGGTGCTGTGCCGGAACCTTGCTCGCGCGCGCGTGTCGAACGTCACGCCCGTGCTCGCCCGCGCCGACGACCCGATGCTCCCGGCCGGCCGATGCGACCTCGCGCTCATCATCGACTCGTACCACCACTTCCCCGACGGCCCCGCCCTCCTGAGACGCGTGGCACGGGCCCTCGGGCGCGGCGGGCGCATCGTCAACATCGACTTCGACAGGCGCGAGACGCCGGTGGGGCCGCCGGTGGAACATCGGATAGCCCGTGAGGAGTTTCTGCGGGACGCGCGGCGCGCGGGCCTGGCCCTCGTGGCCGAGCACTGCTTCCTGCCCTACCAGTACTTCCTCGTGCTCGGCCTGCGCCCGCGGCGGTCTCCACGGGTCCCCGGCGGGAGCCTCGGCCGCGGGCGAGGCTCAGGTGGTGGAGGGCGATCCCGGTCGCGACGGTGACGCCGAGGGACGCGAGGCCGCGGCGCCGTCGAGCGGGCTCCGCCCGGCTCCGCGGCCACTGCCCCTCGCTGGTCGCCCCCGATCGTGACCTGCTCCGGCGCTCCGGTGGCGGCGCGTGCGAGCCGCGCGAGGAGATGACGGCGGCGGTCGCGGACCTGTGCTGAGTCGCGGGGCCGTGAGCCTTCTGGCGCTCCTGGCTCTGAGCGGGGTGTGGTGGTCTTTTGTTGCGGGGACCCAGAAATGGTCCCCGCACTCCCCTGGTGGCGGACAGGCGCGGGTCGTGGCCGGCCAGAGCCGCGCTGCGGGCGGGTCCCCGCTGGCCGGTACCACGATGTTGCGCCAGTACCGGGCAGGGCGCCCGACGCCTGACGAACACCCGCTGGTGGCAGGCGCGGCATCGGTCGAGTTGCCGCTGCCGGCGGGAGTACCGCTCGCGGGATACGGCGGCATGGCGCGACGTCTCGCCGTTCCCGATCTGCTCGGCCGGCATCCCCACGCGTTCTGGCTCAAGCCGTCGACGGGGGTGCGAGACCCGATCAGGGCGCGCGCGCTGGTCGTCGAGGGGCAGAGCAAGCGCCTGCTCTGGGTGGCCGCGGATCTCATCGCCGTGGACTCGGCGCTGGTCGCGGACGTAGTCGCGCGCGCCGCCGCCGAGGGGTTCACCTACTCGGCCGTGATCGTCTCGGCGTCGCATACGCACTCTGGCCCCGGGGCCTTCATCGACTCGTCGCTGTTCGCCTTCCTGGCGACGGATCGACTCGATGGCGCCGTGCGACGTGGAGTCCTCGACGGCATCGTCGCGGCGGTCCGGTCGGCCGAGGGAGCCAGATCGCGCGCGCGAGCGGGTGCCGCCGTCGGCACGGCGACGGGCCTCACGCGAAGCCGGCTCGACCTCCCGCTGGATCCTCGGATCGCGCTCCTGAAGTTCGTGACCCTGAGCGGGGCGCCCATCGCCCTCGTCTGGAACTACGCGATCCACGGCACCGTGCTCGGGCCGGGAAACCTCCGCCTCTCCTCGGATGTCATGGGTGTCGCCTCGGCACTGCTCGAGCGGAGGTTCGGCGTGCCGGCCTTGTTCGTGAACGGCGCGGTCGGGGACGTGAGTCCGGGCGGACATGGCGACGCTGCGGCCGCGGCGATCGGCGCGCGACTGGCGGAGGCGGTCGGCAGCGTGTGGGACCGCGCCGAGCCGAGGGAGGGAGCGGGGCTGTCGATGGCGCGCGGCCGGGTCGAGCTCTCCGCTCCCTTCGCGTCGATTCGGAACTGCATCGGGGACTGGGTGCCCGCCTTCCTGACGGTCCCGCTCGACTGGGCCCTGCCGCGATCAGCCGAGATCGTCGCGGTGGGACTCGGAGACGCCGCCTGGGTGACGGCTCCCGGAGAGCTCGAGACGCGGCTCGGTCAGGCGGTGAGCCGTGCGGGTCGTGGGCGTTTCGGCGTGACGTTCGTCGCCGGTTTGTCGAATGGCTACCTGGGATACCTTCTCACCCGGGCCGCGTATCGGCACACCGGGTACATCGGCTGCGCCAGTCTGTATGGTGAAGAGGCGGGCGAGCGCGTGGCGAGGGTCGCCGCGGACCTGCTGGAGCGCCTCGACGGCGGAACTGCTACGCGCCAGCCGCCAGGCGCCGCGCCAGCGCCGATTTCTTCCGGGCAGCGGTGTTGCGGTGAATCACGCCCTTGGTGACGGCCTTGTCGAGGGCGCGGATCGCCCCGGTGACCGACCCGGCTGCGCCTGCGCTCTTCTCGCCGAGCGCCCCGCGCGCCGCCTTGACGGCGGTCCGTACCGTCGACCGCACGGCCCGGTTGCGCTGCCGCCGCAGCTCGTTCTGTCGCGCATCTTTCCTCGCCGACTTCGTGTTGGCCACGCCCGACTCCCTCCCTCGACTCTTTGCGGCTGGACTCTTTCCGGCTGGACTCCTTCCGGAATGCCATGGTGCCCCGCTCGCGCCGATACATAATGCGGAAGATCGCGAGTGATTGCAAGGTCTGAGCACGAGGCGCGCCTCGTCCGGGCGCTCGGCAGCATCGGCGCGGCGACGCTCGCCAGCCGCATCCTCGGGTTCGTACGGGACATGGTGGTGGCGCGGGCCTTCGGCGCCGGACCCCTGACGGACGCGTTCTTCGTCGCCTTCCGCATCCCGAACATCCTGCGGAGGCTCCTCGGGGAGGGGGCCCTTTCCACCGCGGTCGTCCCGATGCTGAGCGACTACCTCGCCACCCGCTCCCGCCTCGAGTTCAACCGCCTGTTCCGTGCCATGCTCGGTGCCGCGATCCTCGTGCTCGGCGGCGTCACCGCGATCGGGATGCTGGTCGCTCCCTGGCTCGTCCGCGTGATGGCGCCAGGCTTCGCGGGTGACCCCGGGCAGCTCGCGCTGACGGCGTCGCTCACGCGGCTCATGTTCCCATACCTGGTGCTCGTCGGGCTGGCCGCGCTGGTGATGGGAGCGCTCAATGCGCACGGGAGGTTCTTCACGGCAGCGCTCGGTCCCGCGGTCCTGAACGTGGGGATGATCGCCTGCGTTCTCGGACTTGCGCAGTACCTGCGGCCGCCGATCGTCTCGCTCGCCGTCGGGGTGCTCCTGGGAGGAATGGGACAGCTCGCGCTCCAGTTGCCGGAGCTCGCAGGCGCCGGCGTTCCCCTCGTGCCGTCGGGCGAGATCCGCCACCCCGCGCTCGGGCGGCTTCTCCGGCTGCTGCTGCCGTCCGTGTTCGGTCTCGCCACCGTGCAGGTGACCGTCTTCATCAACACGCTGCTGGCCTCGCTGCTCCGGGCCGGCAGCATCTCGTACCTGTACTACGCAGACCGCGTGATGGAATTCCCGCTGGGCGTGTTCGGCATCGCGCTCGCGTCCGCGTCGCTTCCCGCGATGTCACGCCTCGCCGCGGCCGGCGACCTCCGCGGGCTGTCGGCCACGGTGAACTTCGCCCTGCGCCTGTCGTGCTATGCGGCCCTGCCGGCCACGGTGGGGCTCCTCGTGCTCCGGACCCCGATCACGCGACTGCTCTTCGAGCGAGGCCGCTTCGGACCGGCGGAGACGGAGGCGACCGCCTGGGCACTCGCGTGGTACGCGATCGGTCTCGTGGCGTTCTCGGCGACCCGGATCGCGGCCCAGGCCTTCTATGCGCTCGGCGACACACGGACGCCCGTCGCCACGGGCGTGGGCGCGGTGATCGTCAACCTCTTCCTCGCCCTGCTTCTCCTGGGCCCGATGGAGCACGCGGGCCTGGCCTTCGCGTCGTCGGCGTCCGCGTACGCCAACCTTGTGCTGCTCCTCTGGCTCGGCAGGCGGCGCCTGGGGCCGCTCGGCTGGCGCGAGATCGGGCGGAGCGTGGGCCGGACCGGGGCGGCGACGGCTGGTCTGGCGGCCTGGTGCCTGCTGCTCGTCTGGCGCTGGCCGCCGGCGCCGACGTTCTGGACCGACGCCGCCTGGCTCGGAGCGGCGATCGCCGGGGGTGCCGTCGTCTTCTGGTTCACCAGCGGCGCGATGAATTCGGCCGAACGGGCCGCCCTGTTCCGCTCCTTGCCTTCGCGCGGAGCGGGTTGATATACTCCGTCGTGGTCACTCTGATCAGCCTGTCCGCTCGCGCACGCCGGTCCGCTGCCCCGTCTTTGCTCCCCGGTTCCGCCGGCTTGCCCGGTTCCCGCCCCGATGCGAGCCTCGCGTCGGACCGCGCCGAGTCGGCGTCGGGCCGGCGCGTCGTCGAGTCTCGGCCTCTGACCATTTTCGGGTGTGCCGGGTCGGCAGGCGCGCCTCGATGCACTCGGGCCTCGGCTCGCCGCGGGCGCGCCCACGGCTCGCCGGCGCTGCTCACCTCGAACATCGGGCTGCGGCTCGCCCTGGCGCGGGCGCGCCGTTTGGGATTCGGCGGCTCGCCTCGCCTTCGGCTGCGGCTCGCACTGCAGTCCCCGGCGTGATGGAGGCGGCGGTCGGGTTTCTCGAGGCGCTCCAGGTGGAACGGGGGGCGTCCCGGAACACGCTCGTGGCCTACCGGCGCGATCTGGAGCGCTTCGGGCGCTTCCTGGCCGAGAGGCGGCTGGCGGTGCGCGAGGTCGAGGCCTCCGACATCGTGGCGTACATCGCGCGCATCCGCCGCGACGGCCTGTCGCCGGCCAGCGTGGCCCGCAGCGTCTCAGCGGTCCGCGGATTCTATCGGTACCTCCAGCGCGAGGGGGCACTCGACTCCGACCCCACGGAGCACCTCGAAAGCTCGCGCCCGGCCCGACGACTCCCGCGGACGCTGTCGCGCGAGGACGCCGGCAGCCTCGTCGAGGCGCCCGACACCTCGCGACCGGATGGGGTTCGTGACCGGGCCTTGCTCGAACTGCTGTACGCGACGGGCATGCGCGCATCGGAATGCCTTTCGCTCCGGATCGAGGACCTCAACCTGTCGGCGGGCTACATCGTCTGCACCGGCAAGGGAAGCCGGCAGCGTCTCGTGCCCGTCGGCGGGCCGGCGCTCGAGTGGACGCGCACCTACCTCGCGACGGCTCGCCCGCGCTACACGCGCCGGCGCGAACCGGGGACGCTCTTCGTGAACCCGCGCGGAGGTGTCCTGTCGCGGCAGGCTCTCTGGGCGGTCGTGCGGAAGTGGGCGCGGCGGGCGGGGATCCGCCGGACGGTCTCGCCCCACACGCTCCGTCATTCCTTCGCGAGCCACCTGCTCGAGGGCGGAGCCGACTTGCGGTCCGTCCAGGCGATGCTGGGTCATGCCGACATCTCCACGACCCAGATCTACACCCACCTTCCGTCGTCGGCGGTGATCCGCATGTATCGGCGGTTCCACCCGAGGGCGGGCGCGTGGTCGCAGAGGAAGGCCGGCGACTCGCCGGAGAGACCTCGAGAGGGGAACGCGGGCGCGCCGGCGCGCCCGCGCGCGTAGGATGGCGAGGCGTGGGCACGCGTATCCCCAGGCCGAGCCCCGTGCGGGGGACCTGGTCGACCTGCGCGTGGTGCGGTGCGCGGCGGGCGCGTCCGCCGGCGAGGGTCTTCAGGTATTGCGGCGCCGGAGAGGTCAGGCGCTCGTGCTGACAGGCAAGACGGGTATCGTCCTCGTCGAGGATGTCGCCCGGGCCGTCGGGCTCGGGCTGTCGGCGGTGGCGGCCAGCGCCCTGCGGAGGGCCGTGCCGGCGGTCCCGGGCGACGAGGCGGAGGTCAGCGTCCGGCGCCGGCTGCTCGCTGGCGCCCCGGCGGTCCTCGTGATGGAGGGCCCGCGGGTGATGGGCGCGGTCTCCCGGTCCGCGATCCGCGGGGCCGCGGTGGGGACGTCGCTCGCGGCGCGGTTCGCCTCGCGGCTCGCGCCCGACGTGCTGCGGCTCCTGGCGGAGGTCGGGCGGTTCGCCGACGAGGCTCGGTCGCGCGCGTTCGCCGTCGGCGGCGTGGTCCGTGACCTGCTGGTGGACGGGCCCGCCGATGCGGGCGCGGGGAGGCGCGATGTCGACGTGGTCGTCGAAGGCGACGGACTCGGGGTGGCGCGCCGCACCGCGCGGAAGTTCGGCGCGACGCTCACTGTTCACGACGCGTTCGGGACCGCCTCTCTCGCGGGTCTCGCGGTGGAGCGCCTCGACGTCGCGACGGCCCGGCGCGAGCACTACGCCGCTCCCGGGGCTCTCCCGACCGTCCGCGGCGGCCGGATTCTCGATGACCTGGAGCGGCGGGATTTCAGCGTGAACGCGATGGCGGTCGAACTGTCCTCCGGCGCCTTCGGGCTGCTCGATCCGACCGGCGGGCGCCAGGACATCGTCCTGCGTCGCATCCGCGTCCTCCACCCGGTCTCCTTCGTGGAGGATCCCACCCGCGTCTTCCGGGCGGTGCGCTACGCCACGCGTCTCGGCTTCCGTCTCGATCGGCCGAGCCTGCGGGCACTCTCGCTGGCGCTCCGTCTGGCGCCGTACCCCGCGCTGTCCGGGCGCCGGATCGCGGCGGAGGTCGAGCGGGTGCTCGACGACTCGGCGCCGGGCTCGGCGCTCGGCCGGCTGGCCGCCCTCGGGGCGTTCCGGCTCCTCGATCCACGCTTCCGCGCCTCGCCGGGGCTGCGCGCCCGGCTGGCGGCGCTCGAGGCCGCGACTGCCTGGCTGCGCCGCCGACGGCTCGCTGCGACGACGCTCGAGCTGACGGCGCTCGCCATCGTTGCCGACCAGCGCGCCGAGGTCGCGGCGTCGGCGCTCCGGCGTCTCGGGTTCTCCGGTGGACCCCTCGAGCGCCTCCTGCGCGCGCTCGAACGGGCGCCGGCGCTGGTCGAGCGCCTGGTCCCCGCGCGTGGCGGGCCGCCGAGCGGGCGGGCCGCCGCGCTCCGCGAGGGGTCGGCCGTCGATCTTGCCTGGGCATGGTGGAGTGGCGGTGACGCGGTGCGGGCGGAGGTCGACTGGTATCTCGAGAGCGCCGCCCGCGTCAGCGGCGAGCTGCGCGGCGACGATCTGCTGGACCTCGGGGTCCCGCGCGGGCCTGCGATCGGGCTCACGCTCCGGAAGCTCCGGGACGCGCGGATCGACGGCGAGGTCAGGAGCCGGGAGGACGAGGTGGCCCGGGTAGGCGAGTGGCGGGGACGGCTCGGCGCACCGGACGGGACGAGAGCGACGGAGGAGGGATGACGTGGGCGCGACGAAATACATCTTCGTGACGGGAGGAGTCGTGTCGTCCCTCGGCAAGGGGCTGGCGGCGTCCTCGATTGGCGCGCTCCTCGAGGCGCACGGGTACCGCGTGACGCTGCAGAAGATGGATCCCTACATCAACGTCGACGCGGGGACGATGAGCCCCTACCAGCACGGCGAGGTCTTCGTGACCGACGACGGCGGGGAGACCGATCTCGACCTCGGACACTACGAGCGGTTCACGTCGGTCCGTGTCAGCCGCGACCACAATGTCACCGCGGGCAAGGTGTACTTCTCCGTGATCCAGAAGGAGCGGCGCGGCGACTACTTGGGGCACACGGTCCAGGTGATCCCGCACATCACCGACGAGATCAAGGCGTCCATCCGGCGCGTCGGGGTCGGCGTCGACATCGTCATCGTGGAGGTCGGGGGCACCGTCGGCGACATCGAGAGCCTGCCCTTCCTCGAGGCCGCGCGCCAGCTCAAGAAGGACGTCGGGCGCGACAACGTCATCTACGTCCACGTGACGCTCGTGCCGTTCATCCAGGCCGCCTCGGAGCTGAAGACGAAGGCCACGCAGCACTCGGTCAAGGAGCTCCGGGCCATCGGCATCCAGCCCGACATCCTCCTGTGCCGGACGGATCGTTACCTGCCCCCCGGGATCAAGTCCAAGATCTCGCTCTTCTGCGACGTCGAGGAGGACGCCGTCATCACGGCGAAGGACGTCGACACGGTGTACGAGGTCCCGCTAGTGTTCCACCGCGAAGGCCTCGACGGGATCGTCCTGAAGCTGCTCGGGCTCGCGTCGCGACCGGTCAACCTGTCGCGCTGGGAGGACGTCGTCCGCAAGGTGAAGTCGCCCAGGCGGCAGACCCGGATCGCGGTGGTGGGCAAGTACGTCGATCTCAGGGACTCGTACAAGAGCCTGACCGAGGCCCTCGCGCACGGCGGCATCGCCAACGACGCGCGCGTCGAGCTCGTCTGGGTCGACGCCGGGCAGATCGAGCGAGAGGGCCCGGCGGCCCACCTCTCGGACGTCGACGGCCTCCTCGTGCCCGGCGGCTTCGGCGACCGCGGCATCGAGGGCAAGATCGGGGCGATCCGGTGGGTCCGCGAACAGGCGCTGCCCTTCTTCGGGATCTGCCTCGGCATGCAGTGCGCGGTGATCGAGTACGCGCGCAACGTCTGCGGCCTGGCGGGCGCGAACTCCTCCGAGTTCGATGCCGGCTCGCCCTACAAGGTCATCGACCTCCTGCCCGAGCAGCGCGAGGTCGCGGTCAAGGGCGGCACCATGCGGCTCGGGCTCTACCCGGTCGTCCTCGCGGAGGGCAGCCTCGCCGCCCGCGCGTACGGGCAGGGGATCATCTCGGAGCGCCATCGCCACCGCTACGAGGTCAACAACGAGCATTTGCAGACCCTGGAGAAGAACGGGCTCCGCGTGTCGGGCGTCTGGCCCGAGAAGCAGCTGGTGGAGATCATCGAGCTGCCGGAGCACCCGTGGTTCGTCGCCTGCCAGTTCCACCCGGAGTTCCGGTCGCGGCCCTGGCAGCCGCACCCCCTGTTCGCGGACCTCGTGCGGGCGGCGCTCGAGCACGCGGAGCGGTGAGACCGGTCGCCGTCGGCGGGATCCTCATCGGCGAGGGGCAGCCGCTCGTGCTCATCGGCGGGCCGTGCGCGATCGAGAGCGAGGCGCACGCGCTGGCGACGGCGAAGCGGCTGGCGGCGATCAGCGCCGACCACGGGTTCCCCTTCATCTACAAGTCGTCCTACGACAAGGCGAACCGCTCGTCGATCACCTCGTACCGCGGCCCCGGTCTCGCCGAGGGGCTCCGCATCCTACGGCTCGTGCGGGAGCGGGTGGGCGTGCCGGTGCTCTCGGACGTGCACGGGGTCGCCGAGGTGGAGGCGGCGGCCGCGGTGCTCGACGTGCTGCAGATTCCGGCGTTCCTCTGCCGGCAGACCGACCTCCTCGTCGCCTGCGCGCGGACGGGCAAGCCGGTGAACGTCAAGAAGGGCCAGTTCCTCGCACCGCGCGACATGCGGAACGTCGCCGAGAAGCTCAGGTCGGCGGGCAACGAGCACATCCTGTTCACCGAGCGCGGCACGTCGTTCGGCTACAACAACCTCGTCGTGGACCTGCGCGGCCTGGCTGACATGCGCGAGATCGGCCACCCCGTCGTCTTCGACGCGACGCATTCCGTGCAGCTCCCCGGCGCCGCCGGAGAGCGGTCGGGGGGCGAGCGCAAGTACGTGCCGGCTCTCGCGCGGGCGGCCGTGGCCTTCGGCGTCGATGGTCTGTTCATGGAGATGCACGAGGACCCCGATCGCTCGCTGCCGGACGGCCGCCCGCTGTCGGACGGACCGAACATGCTCCGCATCGACGATCTTCCTCGTCTGCTCCGCCAGATCAGGGCGGTCCGGTCCGCGGTGGACGCGTGAGCGACCCCCGGCGGCTGGCGGAACGGGTGCTGCGGATGGAAGCGGCCGGCATCCTCGCCCAGGTCGAACGGCTCGACGACACCTTCGACCGGGCGGTCGATCTGCTGCACGGTTGCCGCGGGCGGGTCATCGTGAGCGGGATGGGGAAGTCCGGGCTCGTCGGGCGGAAGATCGCGGCGACGCTCGCCTCGACCGGGACGCCCGCGTACTTCCTGCACCCGGCCGACGGGGGGCACGGTGACCTCGGCGTCGTGGCCCGGGACGACGTTATCCTGATGCTGTCCAACTCGGGCGAGACCAACGAGATGCTCGCCCTCCTCCCCCACCTGAAGCGGCTCGGCACTCCGATCGTGCTCCTCACGGGGAGTCCACGGTCGACGCTCGCCCGGCAGAGCGACGTCGTGCTCGACGTGAGCGTCGCCGAGGAAGCCTGTCCGATGAACCTGGCCCCGACGACCAGCGCGACCGCGGTGCTGGCCATGGGGGATGCCCTCGCGATGGTGCTGCTCGACCGGAACGGCCTCCGTCCCGAGGACTACGCCGCGCTCCACCCCCGCGGGACGCTCGGGTGGCGGGCGCTCTTCCGGGTGACCGACCTGATGCGCACGGGCGAGGCGGTGCCCGTCGTGCAGGAAGAGGCGTCGATGAAGGACGCCGTCGTCGAGATGACCGCCAAGCGCCTCGGCGTCACGACCGTGGTGGACGGCGCCGGCACGCTCACCGGGATCATCACCGACGGCGATCTGCGGCGCCTGCAGCTGCGGGACGGATCGATCCTCGGCCTCTGCGCGCGCGACTGCATGACGCGGGACCCGAAGCTGATCCGGGCGGACGACCTGGCCGCGAAGGCGCTCGACGTGATGGAGTCGTTCGCCATCACGAGCCTGGTCATCGTCGATGCGGCCGCGAAGCCCGTGGGCGTGATCCATCTGCACGACATCCTCCGCGCCAAGATCGTGTGACGGACCCGGACGTCACGGCCGCGGCCCGCTCGATCCAGCTCCTGATCCTCGACGTGGATGGCGTCCTCACCGATGGACGGCTCGTGTACTCGCCCGGAGGCGAGGAGACGAAAACCTTCCATGTGCGCGACGGCTACGGGATCGTCGCCGCGCGCGCCGCGGGCCTGGCCATCGCGGTCGTCTCCGGGCGGTCGTCCGGGGCGGTGAGCCGCCGGCTCGCCGACCTCGGAGTACGCGACGTCCACCAAGGGGTGCGAGACAAGATCCTCCTCCTGCCCGAGATCTGCACGCGGTGGGCGGTCACCGCCTCCCAGGTCGCGTTCATGGGCGACGACCTCCCCGACCTGCCGCTGCTTCGCCGGGTGGGGCTTGCGCTGGCGCCGTCGGACGCGGTCGCGGAAGTCCGCCGCATCGCGCACTGGGTGTCCCGCCTCCCGGGTGGCTCGGGCGCGGTGCGAGAGGCGATCGAGTGGCTGCTGAAGTCCCGGGGGGCGTGGCCACCCCCGAGTCTCTGACGTCATTGGGCTTCCGCGTGTTCGCGCGATGTGCTAGTGTGGTACCGAACTTGCAAAGAGAGCGATGCGACGAATCTCCTTCACGATTCTTGCGGCTGTAGGTTGCTTCGTGGTCCTGGTGGCGGGCGTCCTCGTGGCGAGGAGCCGTGCCGTCCGAACGGAGCCGGGGGAACCGGTCACCTCCAAGGCCGACTACCGGATCAAGGAAGTCCATCTCGAGGAGGAGTCCGGGAACGTCCGCTGGACGCTGGTGGCCGATCAGGCGGAGATCTTCGAGCGCGAGGGGCGGACCGGGCTTCGCCGGCCCGTGGTGGACGTGGTGCAGGCGCGTCGCTCCTGGCGCGTGCGCGCCGACGAGGGTGACGTGCACCAGCGCAGCAAGGATTTCGAGGTCCGCAACAACGTCGTGCTCGTCTCGAGCGACGGGCTCCGGCTGGAGACCTCGGTGCTCCGCTGGCAGGCGGCGGCCAAACGCCTCTGGACGGACGCGCCCGTCCGCATCACGCGTGCCGGTGCTCTCGTCGAGGGGAACGGACTCGACGTCAACGTGGCGCAGGAGCGCGCGGAGGTCAAGGGACGGGTGCGCGCACAATTCACGAAAGCTCCGGCGGTGACGCCGTGAGGTGGGTGGTCCTGTCGATCCTGGGGGCGATCCTGTTCGCGCCAGGGGCGCTGGCCCAGCCGCCGGCCCCCAAGCCAGCGGTGAAACCCGCGAGGCCCGCGGAGGATCGGAACCAGCCGGTCACCGTCGACGCCGACCACATGGAGAGCTTCCGCAAGGAGAGTCTGGTCGTCTTCTCGGGCAACGTGGTCGCGCGGCAGAACGGGTCCGTCCAGTACGCGGACCGGATGGAGGTCTACCTCGACGAGCGCGGCGATCGCGTCCTCCGGACCGTCTCGACCGGGAACATCCGGATCGTGACGCGGGACTGCCGGACGGGGAGCGCGAAGCGCGCCGAGTACTACGACGGAGAGCAGCGGGTGGAGTTGATCGGCAACGCCAGGGTCTGGGAGGCGGACAACGTCGTCACCGGCGAGAAGATCACGATCTTCCTCAACCAGGACCGCAGCGTGGTCCAGGGCAGTACGCAGGAGCGGGTGAAGGCGATCTTCTATCCGCGTGACGAGAAGGAGGGCGCCTCGCGCGAGGCCAAGGCCCCGCCAGAATGCCGGAACTGAGATGGAAGGCCTGGTCGCCCAGGGACTTGCGAAGTGGTTCAAGCGCCGGAAGGTCGTGGACGATGTATCGCTTGACATCCAGCGCGGCGAGGTCGTGGGCCTGCTCGGACCGAACGGCGCCGGCAAGACGACCTCGTTCTACATGATCGTGGGCCTGATCGGCTGCGATAGCGGGCGGATCTTCCTGGAGGGCCGGGAGATCACGACGCTCCCGATGTACCGGCGTTGCCGGCTCGGGCTCGGGTATCTGCCGCAGGAGTCGTCGGTCTTCCGGAAGCTCACGGTGGAGGAGAACCTCCTCGCGATCCTGGAGACCCTGGATCTCACGCCAGCGGAGCGGCGTGACCGTGTGCAGGAGCTGCTCGCCGAGCTCGACCTGACCGCGCTCGCCCGCTACCCGGCATTCACGCTGTCGGGCGGCGAGCGCCGGCGGCTCGAGATCACCCGGGCGCTCGTCACATCGCCGAGCTACCTGCTGCTGGACGAGCCGTTCACCGGTATCGATCCCATCGCCATCGGCGACATCCAGGAAATCGTGGCCCGCCTCACGGAGCGCGGTATCGGCATCCTGATCACGGACCACAACGTGCGCGAGACGCTGGCCATCACCGATCGCGCCTACATCCTCTTCGACGGGAAGATCCTCGTGTCGGGGACGGCGGCCGAGCTGGCCGAGAACCCGAGGGCGCGCGAGATATACCTCGGCGACAAGTTCTCGCTCTAGCAGGAGGCTGAAAACGGCCCATCTGCGGCGTTGGCTCGGTCGCTCCTCCCTGCGGCGTATAGGAATACGC
>CAZWXA010000024.1:0-9435 GCA_964637755.1 uncultured bacterium
CTTCGGCGCGGCCCGCAACATCGAGGAGGGCGGGTCGCTGACGATCATGGCGACGGCGATCGTCGACACGGGCAGCCGGATGGACGACGTGATCTTCGAGGAGTTCAAGGGAACCGGCAACATGGAGGTCCACCTGGACCGGCGCCTGATGGACAAGCGCATCTTCCCGACGATCAACATCGAGCAGTCCGGCACCCGGAAGGAGGAGCTGCTCCTCGAGAAGGACGAGCTGCAGAAGGTGTGGCTGCTGCGGAAGGCGCTCTCGCAGCTCAACCCGGTGGAGGCGATGGAGCTCCTGCTCGACAAGCTGAAGCTCACGAAGACGAACCGGGAGTTCCTGGCCTCGATGCACTCGATGGGGTAGCGGCCGGCCCGCTCGCCGGTTCCTTCGACTCCCACTCCCCGGCAAGCTTGTCGTTTTCTCGGCTGGCTGGTACCCTTGAGGCTTTGCGAGGAGGAGGTGCGCCGTGAAGGCAGGTATTCATCCGGAGTACGCCGACACCACCATCACCTGCGCGTGCGGCGAGGTCGTCCACACGCGCTCGACCCGCCCCCAGATCAAGGTGGAGGTCTGCTCCAAGTGCCATCCCTTCTTCACAGGGAAGCAGAAGCTCATGGACACGGCCGGGCGGGTGGAGCGATTCCAGCGCAAGTACGGGCGAAAGCCGCTGGCCGAGAGCTGACGCCAACCGCCTCCCGGGGCACCCCGGCTCCGGGGCCCGAGGCTGCTCCGGCGGGGTGCGCTTGACATCTCATGTTCGACAAGCTGAGGCAGATCGGAGAACGGTCCCACGAGATAGAGCGGCTGCTCGCCGACCCGGGGTTCATCGGCACGCCGGCGGAGTACACGCGGCTCCGGAAGGAGCACGCGGAGCTGGCGGCGATCGTGGGGCGCTTCGAGGAGTACCGCACGGTCCTGAACCGGCTCGCGGAGGCCCGGCGCATCCTCTCGGACGACGGCGACCGTGAGCTGCGGGAACTGGCGCAGCTGGAGATCGACGAGCTGGGCGCCCGGCAAGCGACGATCGAGGACGACCTCCGCCGGCTCCTGCTGCCGAAGGATCCCTACGCCGACAAGAACGTCTTCGTCGAGATCCGCGCCGGCGCGGGTGGCGAGGAGGCAGGCCTCTTCGCCGGGGACCTCGCCCGGATGTACACGAAGTACGCCGAACGCCAGAAGTGGAAGGTCGAGGTCATGAGCTCGAGCACGACCGGCGCCGGTGGGTTCAAGGACATCGTCCTCTTCGTCCAGGGGCGCGGCGCCTGGAGCCGCCTCAAGTTGGAGCGCGGCGTGCACCGGGTGCAACGCGTGCCCGCCACGGAATCCAGCGGCCGCATCCACACCTCGACGGTGACCGTCGCCATCCTGCCCGAGGCCGAGGACGTGGACATCAGGGTGGAGGAGAAGGATCTCAGGGTGGACGTGTATCGCTCGTCGGGTCCCGGGGGCCAGGGGGTCAACACGACGGACTCGGCCGTCCGGATCACGCACACCCCGACCGGACTCGTCGTCACCTGCCAGGACGAGCGCTCGCAGATCAAGAACCGCGCGAAGGCGATGCGCGTGCTCAGGGCGCGCCTGCTCGAGCGCGCCCAGGAGGAGCGGGCGGCAGCGATCGCGGCGGACCGGAAGAGCCAGGTCGGGACGGGGGAGCGCAGCGAGCGGATCCGGACGTACAACTTCCCCCAGATGCGGGTGACGGACCACCGCATCGGCCTGACGCTCCACAAGCTTCCCGCGGTGCTCGAAGGCGATATCGACGAGTTGCTCGACGCGCTGGCGGCCGCGGACCAGGCCGAACAGCTCGAGCAGGTCACGACGTGACGGCGCCGGCGACCGCGGCCGCCGATGCTCGCCGCGCTCTCGCGGAGGGAATTCGGGCGCTCTCGGCGTCGGGCCTGCCGACGGCCCGGCAGGACGCGGAGTGGCTCCTGGCCGGCCTGCTGCAGGTCGAGCGCTTCGCGCTCTACGCCGAGTCGCCCGCCCTCACCGATCTCGACAGCCTCCGGTTCCGCGCGGCGCTGGCGCGCCGCTCGGCCCACGAGCCCCTCCAGTACCTGCTCGGGTGGGAGGAGTTTCGCGGCTTGCGCCTCGGGGTCGCGCCGGCGGTCCTCATCCCGCGGCCGGAGACCGAGTTGCTGGTGGGATGGGTTCTCGAGCTGATCCCGCCGGAGGCCAGGGTCTGGGACCTCGGGACCGGCACCGGGTGCATCGCCTGCGCGGTCGCGGCGGAGCGGCCCGATGTCCGCGTCCTCGCCGTCGATCTCTCCCCGGAGGCCTGCGCCATCGCGGGGCGGAACGTGGCGCTCCTGGGCCTCGATGCGCGCGTGACGGTCCTGGCGGGCGATCTCTTCGAGCCCTTCGCCCGGGGGGCCGGTCCGGCCGACGTGCTGGTCGCCAACCCCCCCTACATCCCGTCGGGCGAGCTTCCGACGCTCCCGGCCGAGGTCCGCGACTGGGAGCCGCGCCTGGCGATCGACGGAGGCGAGGACGGCATGGCGCTCTCGAGGCGCATCGTCGCCGGCGCTCCGCAGATGCTGCGCGAGGGCGGCTGGCTCGTGATGGAGATCGGAGACGGCCAGGCGCCCGTGCTGGCGCGCGCATTCCGGTCGGCGGGCTTCCGGGAGATCGCGACCCGCCGTGACCTGGCGGGCGTCGAGCGGTTCATCGGGGGCAGGCTCCCGATCCCGCGGAGAGCCCTCGGCTGATGGCGGCCCGGCTCGAGGTCGAGGGCGGCGTCCCCCTGTCGGGCACGGTGACCGTCAGCGCCGCCAAGAACGCGACGCTGCCGGCGCTCGCCGCGGCCCTTCTCACGCCCGGGCCGGTCGTCATCGAGAACCCGCCGGATCTCGTCGACGTCGCCACGATGGTCGAGCTGCTCGGGAGGCTCGGGGCGAGCGTCTCGCGCGAGCCTGGTGGGGCGATCCGCGTCCAGGTCGAGCACGTCACGGACTGCGAGGCCCCCTACGAGCTCGTGTCGACGATGCGCGCGTCCGTGCTCGTGCTCGGCCCGCTGCTGGCGCGCACGGGATCGGCCCGCGTCGCCCTGCCCGGCGGGTGCGCCATCGGAGTGCGTCCGATCGACCAGCACCTCAAGGGGTTCAGAACGCTCGGCGCCGAGATCAGTATCGAGAACGGGTACGTCGTGGCCCGGGCCAGCCGCCTCAAGGGCGCCCTCATCACCACGGATCTGGTGACGGTCACCGGCACCGAGAACCTGATGATGGCCGCCGCCTGCGCCGAGGGCACGACGGTGATCGAGAACGCGGCGTGCGAGCCCGAGGTGGCCGATCTGGCGCGCCTGCTGTCGGCGATGGGCGCCTGCATCGAGGGCGCCGGCACGTCGCGGATCGAGATCGTGGGCGTCCCGGACCTCGGCGGGGCCCGTCACCGCGTGATCCCGGACCGGATCGAGGCCGGGACCCTCATCGTCGCGGGCGCGATCACCCGGGGGGACCTGACCGTGTCCGGTCTCGCTCCGGAGCATCTCTCGGCCCTCCTCGCCACGCTCGAGGCGTGCGGGGTCACGCTCGACGTGAGGGGGGGGAGCGTGCGCGTGCGATGCCCGGAGCGGCCGCGCGCGGCCGACGTCGTGACGAGCCCGTTCCCGGGTTTCCCGACCGACATGCAGGCCCAGGTGATGACCCTGCTCGGTCTGGCCGACGGCCTGTCACGCGTGACGGAGACCATCTTCGAGAACCGGTTCATGCACGCCGCCGAGCTGGCTCGCATGGGCGCCAGGATCGAGACCGCCGGCGCCACCGCCATGGTGCGCGGCGTGCCGCGGTACTCGGGCGCGCCGGTCATGGCCTCGGACCTCAGGGCCTCGGCGGCGCTCGTGCTGGCCGGCCTGGCGGCGACGGGGCGGACCTCGATCTCACGGGTCTACCATCTCGACCGCGGCTACGAGCGCCTCGACACCAAGCTCGCCCGGGTCGGGGCCCGGATCACGAGGACCGCCTCGTGAGAGAGAGGCTGACGCTCGCGCTCCCGAAGGGCCGGCTGCTGGATCCGGCGCTCGCCCTGCTCCGTGAGATGGGGCTCGACGGCATCGATGTGGACTCGCGCCGCTTGATCGCCGTCGAGGCGAGCGGACGGTTGCAGGTGCTCTTCCTCAAGCCCTCGGACGTGCCCGCCTACGTCGAGTACGGTGCCGCGGACGCCGGGATCGTGGGGAAGGACGTGCTCCTCGAGCAGGAGCCCGACGTGTACGAGCCGCTCGACCTGGGCTTCGGCGCGTGCCGGCTCGTGGTGGCGGAGCCCCGGCAGCTCCGGGAGCGCGACGATCCCTCGAAGTGGTCCTGGGTTCGGGTGGCGACGAAGTATCCCCGGCTCACCGAGCGCTACTTCTCCGAGCGCGGCATCCAGGTCGAGATCGTGCGGCTCGACGGGTCGGTCGAGCTGGCGCCGCTGGTCGGGCTCGCGGACCGGATCGTCGACCTCGTCCAGTCGGGGGAGACCCTGCGGGCCAACGGGCTCGTGGAGGTGGCCGAGATCACCCGATCTACCGCGCGCCTCATCGTCAATCGCGCCTCGCTCAAGACCGCCTACTCGGTCGTCAGCGGTCTGGTCGAGGAGATGAAGAAGCGGGTGCAGGCGTGATCCGGCGGCTCGACGCCCGGTCGGCCGGCGTGGAGGCCGTCGTCCGGCAGCTCCAGCGCGACCCGGAGACGGTGGCGCCCGCGGTTCACCGCGTGGTCGACGAGATCCTCGCCGCGGTGCGCGACCGGGGCGACGCGGCCCTGATCGAGTACACCACCCGCCTCGACGGCTACGCCGGCGACGCGTCCCGCCTCCCGATCAGCGAGGCCGAGTGGCGCACGGCCGAGAGCGTCGCGGCCGACGCCCGGGCCGCCCTCGCCTACGCGGCCGCCCGGATCGAGCGGTACCACAAGGAAGCGGCCCCGCGGGCGTGGCGGATGACGGACGACAACGGCTCCGTGCTCGGCCAGGAGATCCGCCCCCTCGACCGCGTGGGCATCTACATCCCGGGCGGACGGGCAGCCTATCCGTCGACCGTCCTGATGACCGCCATCCCGGCCCGCGTGGCGGGTGTGCGCGACATCGTGCTCGTGACGCCGCCGGCGCGCGACGGGTCCGTGAGCCCGGTCGTGCTGGCCGCGGCGCGGATCGCGGGCGTGACCGAGGCGTACCGGGTCGGTGGTGCGCAGGCGATCGCCGCGCTCGCGTACGGGACGGCCACCATCCGCCGGGTCGACAAGATCGTGGGGCCCGGCAACGTCTACGTGGCCCTCGCGAAGCGCCGGGTGTTCGGGCTCGTTGGCATCGACATGGTGGCCGGTCCGAGCGAGGTCGTCGTCATCGCCGACGGTTCCGCGCCGGCCGCCTGGGTGGCGGCCGATCTGCTGGCCCAGGCCGAGCACGACCCGCTGGCGCGATCGGTCCTGATCACGGACTCGGGCCCGCTGATCGATGCCGTGGCGGCCGCGGTGGAGGACCAGCTCGCCGCCCTCCCGCGCCGCGAGATCGCAGGCACCTCGCTCCGAAGCCACGGCGCCCTCGTGCTCGCGGCGGACCTCTGGCAAGCGGTCGAGATCGCCAACGGCCTCGCGCCCGAGCACCTGGAGCTCCAGGTCGCCGACCCCGAACGGCTCCTGCCTGCGGTCCGGCACGCGGGGGCGATCTTTCTCGGGCACTACACGCCGGAAGTCGTCGGTGACTACGTGGCCGGGCCGAGCCACGTGCTGCCCACGGACGGGACGGCGCGCTTCTCGTCGCCCCTCGGTGTCGAGGACTTCGTGAAGCGGTCGAGCGTCATCGGATACTCCCGGCGCGGTCTGGCCGCCGCCCTCCCGGCGGTGCGCGCGCTCACGCGGGCCGAGGGCCTGGAGGCGCACGGCGCCGCCGCGGACGTCCGCATGGGCCCCGACGAGGTGACGGCGAATGGGAACTGACAGGGCGCCCCGGCAGGCCCGGATCGAGCGGAAGACCCAGGAAACCGAGGTCGCGCTGCAGCTCAACGTCGACGGGACAGGTGCCTCGACGGTGAAGACGACGATCCCGTTCTTCGATCACATGCTCGCCGCGTGGGCGAAGCACGGGCTGATGGACCTCGGCGTGGAGGCGCGGGGCGACACGGAGGTCGATCTGCATCACACCGTGGAGGACGTGGGCATCGTGCTCGGGAAGGCCTTTCGCGACGCCGTGACCGACAAGCGGGGGATCGTCCGGTACGGGACGGCCTGGGTCCCGATGGACGAGACGCTCGTCGCGGCGTCCGTCGACCTCTCCGGCCGGCCCTTTCTGGTGTTCAACGTCCCCGCCGTGCAGCGGACACGGATCTCCAACTTCGACCTCGACCTGCTCGAGGAGTTCTTCCGTGCGTTCGTCGTGAACGCGGAGGTGACGCTGCACGTGAACCTCCACTACGGCAAGAACCTGCACCACATTGCCGAGGCAGTCTTCAAGGCGGTCGGCCGCGCCCTCGCCGACGCGACCCGCCTGAACCCCCGCACGGCGGGCCTCCTCCCGTCCACGAAGGGGGCCCTGTAGCATGATTGCCGTCGTCGATTACGGGAGGGGAAATCTCGGGAGCGTCGAGAAGGCCTTCGCGCGGGTGGGGATCCCCACTCGCGTGACCGACGAGCCGCGCCTCCTCGACGAGGCCGAGGCGTGCGTGCTCCCCGGGGACGGCGCCTTCGGCGACGCGATGCGGAATCTCGACACGCTGGGGCTGCTCGACGCCCTGCGCCGCGCCCTGGACGGCCGGCGTCCGTTCCTCGGGATCTGTCTCGGCTACCAGCTGCTGTTCACCGAGAGCGAGGAGTTCGGACACACCAAGGGGCTCGACGTCGTGGCCGGCGTCGTGCGGCGCTTCCCCCGGGGCCCGAAGGTGCCGCACATGGGCTGGAACCAGGTGGTTCACCGCGGCGACATCCCGATCTTCGACGGAATCCCGAGCGGCGCGCACTTCTACTTCGTTCACTCCTACTACCCGGAGGTCACCGACGCCTCGGTCGCGGTGGCGACCTGCGACTACGGGATCCCCTTCGCCGCGGCGATCGGGCGCGGCCGCGTGTTCGGCACCCAGTTCCATCCGGAGAAGAGCCAGCGGTGGGGCGTCCGGATGCTCGAGAACTTCGCCGCGATCGTCAGGGCCGCGCGGGCATGATCGTCATCCCCGCCGTCGACCTGCGCGGTGGGCGGTGCGTGCGCCTCCGCGAAGGCCGGGCCGACGCGGAGACGGTGTTCTCCGACGACCCGGTGGCGATGGCCAGGTGCTGGGTGGAGCGCGGAGCCCGGCGCCTGCACGTCGTGGACCTGGACGGCGCCTTCGCGGGAGCGCCCCGCCAGACTCCGCTGATCGCCGCGATCGCGCGGGCGGTCGCGCCGGTCCCGATCGAGGTCGGTGGCGGCCTCCGGGACGCGCCGGCAATCGAGGGCGTCCTGGCCGCCGGCGCCGCATGGGCGGTCCTCGGGACCCGCGCGGCCCTCGACGCCGTCTTTCTCGAGGACGCCTGCCGCGATCATCCGGGGCGGATCATCGTCGCGGTCGACGGCAAGGGGCCGCACGTCGCCGTCAAGGGCTGGACGGAAACGCTGGACCGTACGGTCGCCGAGGTCGGAGCACGGGCGCGCGATGCCGGCGCCGCGGCCCTGCTCTACACGGACGTCGGTCGCGACGGCACCCAGCTCGGACCCAACGTCGAGGAGACGCAGCGTCTCGCCGCCCGGGTCGGACTCCCGGTCCTGGCGTCGGGTGGCGTCGGAAGCATCGAGGACCTCAGGCGGCTGGCGCGGGTGCCGGGCGTCTCGGGTGCGATCGTCGGGCGGGCTCTCTACACCGGCGCCGTCGACCTCGAGGCGGCGCTCCGGGAGATTCCGGCCTGATGCTGGCCAAGCGCGTGATTCCGTGCCTGGACGTGAAGGACGGCCGCGTCGTCAAGGGCGTGCGCTTCGCCGATCTCCGCGATGCAGGCGATCCGGTCGAGGCCGCCCTGGCCTACGACGCGCAGGGCGCGGACGAGCTGGTCTTCCTCGACATCACCGCATCGCACGAGAACCGGAAGATCATGCTCGACGTGGTCCGGCGGACCGCCGAGGGCATCTCCATCCCGCTGACGGTTGGCGGCGGGACCCGCGGGATCGACGACGTGAGGGCGCTGCTGCGCGCGGGCGCGGACAAGGTCTCGCTGAACACGGCGGCGGTCGACCGCCCCGCGCTCATCGGGGAGGCGGCCGAGCGGTTCGGCAGCCAGTGCATCGTGGTGGCAATCGACGCCCGGCGGGAGAACGGGCACTTCGGCGTCTACACGCACGGCGGCCGCCGGCCGGCCGGCCGCGACGCCGTCGCCTGGGCCCGGGAGGCGGAGCGGCTCGGCGCCGGCGAGTTCCTCCTGACCAGCATGGACCGCGACGGCACCGGCGGCGGGTACGACCTCGAGCTGACCCGCGCGATCTCCGAGGCGGTCTCCGTCCCGGTGATCGCGTCCGGTGGCGCCGGGTCGCTCGAGCATCTCTACGAGGGGCTCGCCGTCGGGCAGGCGGACGCCGTGCTGGCGGCCTCGATCTTCCATTTCGGCACCTACTCGATCGGCGAGGCCAAGGCCTATCTGCGCTCCCGGGGCGTCGAGGTCCGGGTGGAGCCATGACGGTGTCCGATCTCAGGTTCGACGCTGCCGGTCTGATCCCGGCGGCGGTCCAGGAGGCGGAAACCGGCGAGCTCCTCATGGTGGCGTGGATGAACTGCGAGGCGGTCGAGGCGACGCTGTCGACCGGCCTGACGCACTTCTGGTCGCGGTCCCGCCAGGTCCTGTGGCGCAAGGGTGAAACCTCGGGCCATGCGCAGCACGTCGACGGGTTCTATGTCGACTGCGACGCCGACACCCTGCTCGTCCAAGTCCACCAGGACGGCGTGGCCTGCCACACCGGCCACCGCACGTGCTTCTACCGGGCGCTGCGGGCGCCGGGGCCGGCCGCTCCAGCCGATCCCCGCGACGGCGGCGGCGAGGGCTCGCGGCCAGACGGGGCTGCCGCCGCGCAAAGCCCGGTGGACACATGGACGACGGGCGAGCGGGGGGCGCCGTTCGCGACCATGCTGGAGCGTCTCGAGGGGATCGTGGCGTCGCGGAAGGCCAGCGCGCCCGCCGGCTCGTACGTGGGTGGCCTCCTGGCCGGAGGCGAGCCCGCGATCTGCCGGAAGATCGGAGAGGAGGCCGTCGAGGTGATCACGGCGGCGCTGGGGGGCGAGGGCGACGCGCGCCTGGTCGAGGAGGTCGCCGACCTCTGGTTTCACACGATCGTGCTGCTCGGAAGGCGGGGTGTCGCTCTGCGCGAGGTGCTGAAAGAGCTCGGACGCCGCCACGAGCGGCGCTCCGCCCCTCCACCCCGATCCAGGTGAGGCCCACCCCTAGATGTTCGAGCCGAGCGACGTCGGCGAGGCAGCCGAGCGCGTGGCGAGGCGAGGCCCGAGA
>CAZWXA010000024.1:9535-16845 GCA_964637755.1 uncultured bacterium
CGGCGAGGCAGCCGAGCGCGTGGCGAGGCGAGGCCCGAGACGATGCGAGCCGAGCGACGTCGGCGAGGCAGCCGAGCGCGTGGCGAGGCGAGGCCCGAGACGATGCGAGCCGAGCAACGCCCGCGAGGCGTCGGGCGAGCGTGCTGCGACCGGGAGCGCCAGTGTCCTCGATCCCGACCGTTCTCGCCATGCTCGTCGCGTGCATCGCGCTCGAGGCCCTGGGATGCGCGAGCAAGCGGCTCGAGGACGGGGTGTTCCGCGCTCGGACCTACCACATCGCCGTGCCGGAAGGGTGGCAGGTCGCCTCGAGCAGCGGTGCGGATCTGACGCTCTCCCGGCCGGGAGTGTCAGGCGCGATGCTGGTGAACTCCACGTGCGAGGGGCGCGAGCGGAGCTTCGACGTGCTGATGCTGCACCTCCTGATCGGGCTCAGGGACCGCCACGTCGTGGAGCGGGCCGGCGCGACCGTCAACGGGTACCCCGCCGAGCGAGCCGTGTTCGAGGGAGCCTCGGAGGGTGGCGCGGTGCGCGGTGAGGCGTACGTGGTGAAGGCCGCCAGCTGCGTCTACGACTTGCTCTACGTGGCCCCCCGGGAGCTGTTCGACGCGGGACGCCAGGACTTCGGGCGTTTCGTCCAGAGCCTCCGGGTGTCGTGAGGAACGCAGTGGCCGCCATGGGGCACATGCGGAGCACCATCGCCTGGTACGGGGGCCTGGGTCTCCTGTCGGTCCGGGTGATCCGCAACCTGGGCCTGCCGCCCAAGTACGCGCGGCTGGTGGTCCAGGAGGTCGAGGTGATGGGGATGCGGTCGCTCGGCGTGGCCCTCGTGGCCGCCGGCTTCACCGGGATGGTGCTGGCGCTCCAGAGCGGGGTCAACATGGCGCGCTTCGGCGCGGAGACCTACGTCGGGCCGCTGGTCGCGCTCTCGATGCTCCGGGAGCTGGGCCCGGTTCTCACGGCGATCCTGGTCGGCGGAAAGGTGGCGTCCGGCATCACGGCGGAATTCGGATCGATGCTCGTGACCGAGCAGATCGATGCGCTCCGCTCGCTCGGCGTCAACTACATCAAGCGGCTCGTGGTTCCACGGGTGCTGGCGGCGTTGATCGTGTTCCCCCTCCTGACCATTCTGGGCGACGCCATCGGCCTCCTCGGCGGCGCCACCGTCGCGGTGGCCGAGCGCGGCGTCGACTGGTTCGCCTACTGGAATACCACCTTCTACTGGGTGACGCCCCGGGACTTCCTGACCGGCGTCGGCAAGAGCGTGTTCTTCGGCGGGCTCGTCACCCTGGTCGGCTGCTACAACGGCCTGTCGTCCCAGGGGGGGACCGAGGGGCTCGGCCGGTCCACCACGGCGACGGTGGTACAGGTGGCCATGGGCGTGATCGTGTCCGACTTCTTCCTGACCAAGCTCTTCCTGGCCCTGTTCTGGTGAGACGGGCGCCGGACCCGCTGGTCGCCGAGGTGACCGGCCTCAGCAAGAGCTTCAACGGCCACGAGGTGCTCCGCGGTCTCTCGTTTCGGTTGCCGAAGGGCATGACGTTCGTGATCATGGGTGGGAGCGGCTCCGGAAAGACGGTGTGCCTGCGGCTGATCGCGGGGCTGATCCGTCCGGACTCGGGCCAGGTGCGGGTGTTCGGCATCGACATCGAGCATCTCTCGGAGGAGGCGCTCTTGCCGATCCGACGGCGGATGGGCTATGTCTTCCAGGGGGCGGCGCTCTTCGACTCGCTGACGGTGTACGACAACGTCGCCTACGGGTTGCACGAGCACACGGATCTCGACGAGGCGATCATCCGGGAACGCGTGACTCACCTCCTGTCGCTCGTGGGCCTCGAGGGGCACGACGTGCAGGGCAAGCTCCCGGCCGAGCTGTCGGGCGGGATGCGCAAGCGGGTGGGTATCGCGCGGGCGCTGGCCATCGAGCCCGAGGTGATGCTTTTCGACGAGCCGACGGCCGGTCTCGACCCGACGAACTCCCGGATGGTCGCCGGGCTCATCGCCAAGCTCGGCACCGGTGTCTGCGACACCGCGATCGTCGTCACCCACGACGTCGATCTGGCGAACACGGTGGCCGACCAGATGGCGATCCTGATCGACGGGCGGTTCGCGGCGGCCGGGACTCCCGACGAGGTGCGCGCCTCGGGGGAACCGGCCGTGCAGGCCTTCCTGTCGGGGGAGGCGCGTTGACGTGATAGACGACCGCGGGAGTCTGGCCCAGCAGCTGCGGGTCGGGGCGTTCGTGCTGATCGGGCTCGGCGTGTTCCTCGGGTTCGTGTATCTGCTCGGGGCCCGCTCCCACCTGTTCGAGCCGAGGTCCGTGCTGTACGCCGAGTTCACGGAGGTCGGGGGCCTCGTCGAGGGCGCGACCGTCAGGCTGGCGGGTGTGCAGATCGGGCGCGTCACGGACGTGCGCCTCCCCGGAGAGCCCGGCGGCAAGGTACGCGTGGAGCTGCGCATCGCCGCCCGGTACGCCGATCGCATCCGGAAGAACTCGGTCGCCCGTATCGAGACGCAGGGGCTCCTGGGCGACAGGATCGTCGAGATCACCGTCGGCTCGGCGAGCGAGCCCGCGGCCAGGCCGGGCGGCGTGCTCGCCTCGCGGGAGCCGGCCGACATCGGCCGGCTCGTCAGCCAGAGCCCGGAACTGGTCGGGAACCTCTCCGCCCTTTCCGAGAGCTTGCGGAAAACCGCCGAGACCCTCGGCCAGTCGAGGCTCGTCGAGGACCTCGCCGCGACGGCGGCGTCGGCCCGGCGTATCAGCGAGCGGATCGAGAGCGGCCGAGGGATGGCGCACGCGCTCGTGTACGAGGAGCCCGCCGCGTTGCGGAAGCTCGACCGCTTGCTGGCCTCGACCCAGACGATCCTCGAGCGGGCCGAGCGAGGCGAGGGGGCCGCGGGGGTGCTGACATCCCGGGAGAGCACGGAGGCAGCGAGGCGGTTCATCCGCGCCATGGACCGCTTTGCGCGGGCCATGGAGCAGAAGCCGGGGGAGGGCGGCCTCGTGCCGGCACTCCTGTTCGACCCGAGGTACCGGGGCCTGGCGGACGACCTCCGCGGCGTCGCCCGAAATCTCCGCGAGGTGTCCGACCGGCTCGCCGGCGGCCGTGGCATGCTCGGCGGGCTGCTCGGGGACGAGCCGGCCGGAGATGGTCTCCGCCAGATCACGGCCGACCTGAAGATCGCCGTTGCCAACCTCAAGCAGGTCAGCGAGAAGCTGAACTCGGGCGAGGGGACGATCGGGGCCTTGCTGATCGACCCGACGGTGTACGAGAACCTGGCGGCGGTCCTCGAGGGCACGGAGCGGAGCACCCTCCTGCGCTCGCTGATCCGGAGCCTCGGCAGCAAGGGACGCGAGGCGGTGAAGGGCAGGGAGAAGCGGTAGTGCGCGAGCCGGCCGCCTACCGCTGCCAGGAATGCGGCTTCGCGAGCCTCAAGCCCGGCACCTGCCCCGACTGCGCCCGCGGGGGCCTCTTCGTGCAGCTCGTCGAGGAGCGCCAGGCTCGCCGCAAGGGCGGCCGGCGCGTGGAGGCGCCGGTCAGCCCGGCGGTGCCGCTCGCCTCGATCAGCGCCGACTCGGGGGCCCGGCTCGCGACGGGTATCGCCGAGCTGGACCGTGTCCTGGGCGGCGGCGTCGTCCGCGGTTCGGTGATCCTGATCGGGGGCGACCCCGGAATCGGCAAGTCGACGCTCCTGCTGCAGGCCGCCGAGGCGCTCGCCGCGGCGGCGCCGCCCGTGCTGTACGTGTCGGGCGAGGAGTCCGTGGCTCAGATCAAACTCCGCGCGGACCGCCTGGGCATCGCCCCCGAAGGCCTGTACCTCGTCGCCGAGACCGACCTGTCGGCGATCGAGGAGCACCTCGACGCCCTCGAGCCGCGGACCATCGTCGTGGACTCGATCCAGACCGTGTACCGGCCGGAGCTCGACTCCGTGCCGGGGAGCGTTGCCCAGGTCCGCGAGTGCGGCGCGCGGTTCATGATGCTCGCCAAGGCCCGGGGGATCGCCACGTTCCTGGTGGGCCACGTGACGAAGGAGGGCGCGCTGGCGGGGCCCCGGGTGCTCGAGCACCTGGTCGACACGGTGCTGTACTTCGAGGGCGAGCGGTATCACTCCTACCGGGTGCTGCGGGCGGTCAAGAACCGCTTCGGGTCCACCAACGAGCTCGGCGTCTTCGAGATGGGCGAGCGGGGGCTCGCGCAGGTGTCCAACCCGTCCGGATTCTTCCTCTCCGAGCGCCCGAAAGATGCGTCGGGATCGGTGATCACGGCCAGCCTCGAGGGGACGCGGCCGATGCTGCTCGAGCTGCAGGCCCTGGTCGCTCCCGCCAGCTTCGCCGCGCCGCGCCGGGCGGTGCTCGGCGCGGACTACAACCGCGTCTGCCTGCTCCTCGCGGTGCTCGAGAAGCGCTCCGGGGTGCCGCTGCAAACCCAGGACGTCTTCGTGAACGTCGCGGGCGGCGCCCGGGTCGCCGAGCCGGCGGCCGACCTCGGGATCGTCGTTGCGGTCGCGTCCAGTTACATGGATCGACCGGTACGTGGGGACATGGTGATCCTCGGGGAGATCGGGCTGACCGGCGAGGTGCGCCGGGTGTCGGGGCTCCAGGCCCGCCTGAGGGAGGCCGCCGCGCTCGGCTTCGCGGCCGCAGTCGTGCCCGCCGGCAACCTGTCCGACGATCTCGACGGGACCCTCGACGTGCGGGGCGTTGGAAGCGTGGACGAGGCCCTCCACACGCTGCTACCGTGAGACCCATGAACGCGATCGTCGTCGCTCGCGTCCTCGTGATCGTGGTCTCGACGGGGACGGGCCTTCTCGTGACCGGTGTCGCCGGCGCGTGGCTCCTCGCTGGCGCCCTCGGGGGCGGACTCCTCGGGGCTCTCGCGGTGTGGCTCGAGTGGCGCGTCGGTCAGATCCCTCTCGATCACACCTTCTGGGGTATGGCGGGCGGGACGGTGGGGCTGCTCGGCGGGCACGTGGTGGGTGTGGCCGTGGCGGGTCTTCTGCCCGCGGCCGGAGCGGCCGGGCGGCTCCTCCCCGAGCTGCTCGGGGTCTATCTCGGCGCGGTGGTGGCGCTCCGGCGCTGCCAGGACCTGGAAGGTCTCACGGCCAGGCTCTTCTCGAAGACGTCCGAGCAACGGGAGCTCTACAAGGTGCTCGACACGTCGGTGATCATCGACGGCCGCATTGCCGACGTCTGCGAGACGGGGTTCGTCGACGGAACGCTGATCGTGCCGCAGTTCGTGCTGCGGGAACTGCAACGGGTCGCCGACTCCCCCGACAGCCTCAAGCGGAACCGCGGCAAGCGCGGGTTCGACGTCCTCCAGCGGCTCCAGCGCATCTCCAAGGCGACGGTGAAGATCGACGACCTCGACTTCCCCCAGATCGGCGAGGTCGATCGCAAGCTGATCGAGGTGGCCAAGGTCCTGGGCGGCAAGGTGCTCACCAACGACTACAACCTGAACAAGGTGGCGGAGCTGAGCGGCGTGGCCGTCCTCAACATCAACGAGCTGGCGAACTCGCTCAGGCCCGTGGTCCTTCCGGGCGAGTTGATGCAGGTCCGGGTGCTGAAGGAAGGGAAGGAAGCCGGCCAGGGCGTCGGCTATCTCGACGACGGCACGATGGTCGTCGTCGATCAGGGCAAGAGGCATCTCGGCCAGAGTGTCGACGTGACGGTGACGAGCGTGCTCCAGACGACGGCGGGGCGGATGATCTTCACCCGACTGCGCGAGGAAGAAACGATGCCAGGACCCCGCGGCTCGTCGAACCCGGCCGGCGGCTGAGTCGAGTAACGGGGTGTCGACCCATCGGGATGTCGCGGTGATCATTCCTGCGGCCGGTGCGGGCGCGCGGATGGGCGGCCGGACGCCGAAGCAGTTCCTGCGCCTGACCTCCTCGCCGGTCCTGCTCGTCACGGTGGCGCACTTCGCCCGCCATGCGGCGATCGTCTCGATCGTCGTCGCGGCGCCGGCCACCCACGTGGGACGGGCAGAGCGGCTCCTCCGCCGCCTCGGCAGTCGCGTGCCGATCACGGTCGTGCCGGGAGGCCAGGAACGTCAGGACTCGGTGCGGCTCGCGCTCGAGGCGATCCCGGGAGTGCCGGAGGTCGTTCTGGTCCACGACGCGGTCCGGCCGTTCATCACGCCGGCGCTGATCTCCGCCGTCATCGGCGCCGCGCGCGAGGACGGTGCGGCGATCTGTGCCCTGCCGGTGAAGGAAACCGTCAAGCGTGTGGTCGACGGGTGCGTGCAGGCCACGGTCGACCGCAGCGGACTCTGGGCGGCGCAGACTCCGCAGGGGTTCCGGACGGCCCGGCTGGTCGAGGCGCACGAGCAGGCCCGCCGGGACGGCGTTCTCGGGACCGATGAGGCGATGCTGGTCGAACGGCTCGGCCACACGGTGCGGGTCGTCCCCGGCCTGGAGGAGAACATCAAGATCACCACGCCCGTCGACCTCCGCCGGGCCCGGTACCTGATCCGTGGAGCCGGAGCCGGACGCCACCCGACGCGGGCGCCGCAGGGAGGACGGTCGGCCTGGTGAATCGCGTCGGGCTCGGAATCGACCTCCATCCCCTCGTGGCAGGACGGCCGCTCGTGCTTGGCGGTGTCACCGTCCCCGCCGACCTCGGCCTCGGCGGGCACTCGGACGCCGATGTCCTCACTCACGCGGTCTGCGAGGCGCTGCTGGGTGCCCTCGCGCTCGGCGACCTCGGCCGCCACTTCCCGGACACCGACCCCCGTTACAGCGGGGTCTCGAGTCTGAGTCTTCTCCGCGAGGTGAAGCTGCTCGTCGAGGCGCACGGCGGCACCCCGACCAACGTGGACGCCACCGTCTTGGCCGAGTCGCCCCGGCTCTCGCCGTTCCTGGGCGACATGGCCAGGCGGCTGGCCGACGCGCTCGGCCTCGCCGTCGGGTGCGTCAGTGTCAAGGCCAAGAGTCCCGAGGGGCTCGGGCTCCTCGGACGCCAGGAGGGCATCGCGGCCATGGCAGCGGTGAATGTGGACGTGCGAGGCGGTGCCGGAGGCGAGCCGAGCGAGACGAATCCGGACGTGCGAGGGGCAGCCGGAGGCGAGCCGAGCGAGACGAATCCGGATGTGCGAGGGGCAGCCGGAGGCGAGCCGAGCGAGACGAATCCGGACGTGCGAGGCGGCGCCGGCGGCGAGCCGAGCGGGATGAATCCGAACGTGCGAGGGGCAGCCGGCGGCGAGCCGAGCGGGACGAATCCGGACGTGCGAGGGGCAGCCGGCGGCGAGCCGAGCGGGATGAGCCCGGGAGCCGGAACATGTTGAGGATCTACAACACGCTGACGCGACGGAAGG
>CAZWXA010000024.1:16945-19471 GCA_964637755.1 uncultured bacterium
GAGCCCGGGAGCCGGAACATGTTGAGGATCTACAACACGCTGACGCGACGGAAGGAGGAGTTCACCCCGCTCGTTGACGGCATCGTCCGGATGTACGTCTGTGGCGTCACCGTGTACGACCGCTCGCACATCGGGCACGCACGGAGCGCGATCGTCTTCGACGTGATCCGGCGCTATCTCGCGTTCAACGAGTACCGGGTCCGGTTCGTGAAGAACTTCACCGATGTCGACGACAGGATCATCAGGCGCGCGAATCAGGAAGGCGTGGCGGCCCGTGACATCTCCGAGCGGTACATCGAGGAGTACCGGGCCGACATGGCGGCCTTGGGGGTGGAGCCGGCCGAGGTCGAGCCAAGGGCAACCGAGCACATCCCGGAGATGGTCGATCTCATCGAGCGGCTCATCGAGCGGGGTGTCGCCTACACCGTCGACGGGGACGTCTACTTCGAGGTTCGGCGCTTCCCCGGTTACGGGCGCCTGTCCAGGCGGAATCTCGAGGAGCTCGTGGCGGGCGCCCGCGTCGAGGTCGACGAGCGCAAGCGCGACCCCCTGGACTTCGCGCTCTGGAAATCCTCGAAGCCCGACGAGCCGTGGTGGGACAGTCCCTGGGGCCGGGGGCGGCCCGGATGGCACATCGAGTGTTCGGCGATGTCGATGAAATACCTGAGTGAGGGGTATCCGATCCGGACCTTCGACATCCACGGTGGCGGCGAGGACCTGATCTTCCCGCACCACGAGAACGAGATCGCCCAGTCCGAGGCCGGCACGGGCGCACCGTTCGCGCGCTGCTGGGTTCACAACGCGTTCGTCAATGTCGGCGCCGAGAAGATGTCGAAGTCCCTCGGCAACACTCTGACGATCCGGGACCTGCTGGCTCGGCACGACCCGCAGGCGCTCCGGCTCCACCTGCTCGGGACGCACTACCGCAACCCCATGGAGTTCACCGAGGATCGGGTACGCGAATCCGCCCGCGCGCTCGAGCGCTTCGTGCGCCTGATCCAGGACGCCGAGCCGCTCTGGGCCGCCCCGTCGCCCGTCATCGACGACGCGCCGCTCCCCGAAGGGCTTGCCCGACTCCGCGGGCGGTTCGTGGGCGCGATGGATGACGATTTCAACACGCCGCAGGCCCTCGGGGTGCTCTTCGACCTCGGCCGGGTGTTGCACGGGTACCGGGAGGTCGCGTCCGGTGAGACGACGGGCCCGCTGGCACGCGGCGTGCGCGAGCTCTTGGCTCTCGGGAGGGTCCTGGGGCTGTTCGATCGCATCGGGTGGAGATCGGGACCACCGCCCGGGGTCCTGGCGATGGTCGAGCAGCGCGCCGCCGCGCGACGGAGCAAGGACTGGAAGCGATCGGACCAGCTCCGCGCCGAGATCGCTCGGCTCGGCTGGAGCGTCGAGGACACCGCCCGCGGGACCCGGTTGAGCCCGAGGGGCGCGCCCGCCGGCGGCGCGTCGTGAGCGAGGGGCGCATCTCCGGGCGCAACCCGGTGCTGGAACTGCTGAGGAGCGCCGGCCGCCGGATCGACGAGGTCGCGGTCCTGGCGGGCGGTCGCGGACCCCTGGCGGAGGTCGTCGCCCTTGCCCGGAAGGCGGGCGTGCGGGTCTCGTTCCGCACCCGTGACCAGCTCACGGCGATGGCGGCGTCGCCCGATCATCAGGGAGTCGTGGCCCGGGTCGCCCGCGCGGAGTACGTCGACCTGGAGGATCTGCTCGAGCGACCGGGACAGGGCGGCGAGGAGGCGCTGTTCCTCGTTCTCGACCAGGTCCAGGACCCGCGGAACCTCGGCGCGCTGCTCAGGTCTGCGGAGGCTCTCGGCGTGCACGGGATGATCGTTCCCAGGCACCACGCCGCAGGGTTGACGGACGCGGCGGCACGCGTGGCGATGGGAGCCCTCGAATACGTCCCCGTCGCCCGGGCCGTCAACCTCGTCGCCGCGCTCGAGGCGCTCAAGGAGAGGGGGGTCTGGGTGTACGGAGCGGTCCCGTCCGGCGGGGTGGCTCCGTGGACCGCAGATCTCGCCGGTCCCGTCTGCATCGTCCTCGGTGGCGAGGGAGCCGGGCTTCGTGCGCTCGTTGCGCGGACCTGCGATCGGTTGCTGACCGTGCCGATGACGGGCCACGTGGGATCGCTGAACGTCGCGGCCACGGGCGCTGTCCTCTGCTACGAGGTCATGCGTCAGCGGGCCTCGAGGCAATCCCAAAGACCTTGACTTGAGATCACGTCGAGACTAGAGTGAAGTTTTGTCTGTGCTGGCGTAGCTCAGAGGTAGAGCAACTGCCTTGTAAGCAGTGGGTCGGGGGTTCGAATCCTCTCGCCAGCGCCAGCTTCGTGAAGGAGTTCTCGGCGCATGCCGGCGGATTCGGGGAGGTACCCAAGTGGCCAAAGGGGGCAGACTGTAAATCTGCTGGCGAACGCCTTCGGGGGTTCAAATCCTCCCCTCCCCACCACTCGGTCGCGGCGAATGGACGCATGCGGGAATAGCTCAGCGGTAGAGCGCCAGCCTTCCAAGCTGGGGGTCGCGGGTT
>CAZWXA010000025.1:0-19438 GCA_964637755.1 uncultured bacterium
CAGGACCCGTCCGCCTCTCGGGTGATCCGTTCATGAATGGTCCGGGCTAGCCCGCATATGTTCGGCGTGGCGCTGCCCGGTCGCGGTCCGCTTGCCAAACCCGATCCGATCCTCAGGATCGCGGAGGGCGCGGAACGCCTCCGCTTCAGCTCCGTCTTCGTGACGGACCACGTCGTGCTCCCGACCTCCTCGGCGAAGTCCGTCTATCCCTACTCGCCTTCCGGGCAGCTTCCGGGCGGGATGGATCAGGACTACCTCGAGCCCCTCGCGCTCATGAGCCACCTCGCCCACGCCACCCGGCGGGTCAGACTCGGCACGAGCGTGCTCGTGATCCCCTACCGGAATCCCGTGCTCGCCGCGAAGATGCTCGCCACCATCGACGTGCTCTCCGGGGGTCGCGTGATCCTGGGCGCCGGGGTCGGCTGGCTCGAGGAGGAGTTCGAGGCCCTCGCCGCTCCTCCCTTCGCCGAGCGCGGCCGGGTCACCAGCGAGTACCTCCAGCTCATGCGGCAGTGCTGGACGGCATCTCCCGTGAGCTTCCAGGGTCGCTACTACTCCCTGCGGGACGTCCACGCCCTGCCCCGGCCGCGCCAGGCCGGCGGGATTCCCATCTGGATCGGCGGCCACACCGACGGCGCGCTCCGTCGGGCGGCCGAGCTGGGCGACGGCTGGCACCCGATCGGGCTAAGGCCCCCGGCGCGGCTCGAGCCGGCCGAGTACGCGCAGAAGGTGCAGCAGCTCCACGGCTATGCGCGAGCCGCGGGGCGCGACCCGGCGTCCATCACGCTGACGTTCCGGGCCCCGATGCAGGTGCTCGGGAGCCGAGCCAGATCCGCCGTCGCCGATCGGCCCCTGTTCCAGGGCACGGCGGCGCAGGTCGTCGCCGACATCCGGCGCTATCAGGCGCTCGGGGTCACGCACTTCGTCTTCGACCCGGTCGTCCAGGACCTCGAGGCGGTGCTGACCAACCTCGATCGCTTCGCCAGCGACGTCCGCCCCAAGCTCCGGCCGAAATAAATGCGGAGCAGCTCCCTATCGCGAGCCCCGCGCGGCGGGGCGCCGCCGGTCATGAGGGCGAGTTGAAAACCGCCCACGCATCGACTGCGGACCGGGTCGTGACAATCCTCGCCCCGGCAGGGAGAACCTCCCAGGCACCGAGCCCGGACCCGTCAGGGAGAACACCATGACAGCGCTCCCCCCCGAGGCGGCGGAGTTCGTGGCGGCCGGGCGGGTGGCCCGGCTCGGGACGGCGGACGCGTCCGGCCGGCCGCTCGTCGTCCCGGTCTGCTACGTCTTCGACGGCCGGCGCTGGTACTCGGCCATCGACGGCAAGCCGAAGCGAGCGAGCAGCCGGAGCCTCCAGCGCGTGCGGAACATCGAGGCGAACCCCCACGTCTCCGTGCTCATCGACCGCTATGACGATGCCGACTGGCGCCGCCTCCGGTACGTCATCATCCGCGGGACGGCCGAGCTGCTCGCGGAGGGCGCCGAGCACGCGTATGCGCTGGACCTGCTGGCGGCCAAGTATCCGCAGTACGGCGAGGTGCCGCTCCCCCGCGACGGCATGGTGATCCGCGTCACGCCCGAGGCGTTCGTGCAGTGGAAGTACGCGGCGTGATCTCGCACGAGCGGGCGCGGGTCCTGGTCGAGGCGCCGGACGCCGCCCTGCCGGACCTCCTCGCCGAGGCCGCCTCGCTCCGGGACCGGGGGCGGGGCCGGCGGGTCACCTTTTCGAAGAAGGTGTTCGTCCCGCTCACCACGCTCTGCCGCGACTATTGCGGGTACTGCACCTTCCGCCGCGATCCGGGCGAGCCCGGCGCCCACACCATGACCCCGGAGGAGGTCGTGGCACTCGTCCAGGCCGGAGGTCGCATCGGCGCGAAGGAGGCGCTCTTCTCGCTCGGCGACAAGCCCGAGGCGGCGTTCGCCGAGCACCGGGCCTTCCTGCGCCGCCACGGACACCGCACGACCCTCTCGTACCTCCGGGCGATGTGCGAGCTGACGCTCCGGCAGTCGCCGCTCCTTCCGCACGCCAACCCCGGGCTGATGGGCGAGCGCGATCTGTCGATGCTGCGCGAGGTCAACGTGAGCATGGGGCTGATGCTCGAGACCGTGTCGGAGCGCCTCCTCGGGCCGGGCACGGCGCACCACCGCGCGCCGGACAAGATCCCGGCCCGGCGGCTCAGGACGATCGCACTCGCGGGGAAACTGCAGATCCCCTTCACGACCGGCATCCTGATCGGCATCGGCGAGACGCCGGGCGAGCGCGTGGACGCGCTGGTCGCGATCCGCGACCTCCACGAGCGCCACGGACACGTTCAGGAGGTGATCATCCAGAATTTCCGCGCGAAGGCGAGCATCCCGATGCGCGACCATGGGGAGCCGACGCTGGCGGACCTGCTCAGGACGATCGCGGTGGCGCGCCTCCTCCTGGGCCCCGAGGTGAACATCCAGGCGCCGCCGAACCTCTCACCGGCCGTCTGGCCCCGGCTCATCGGCGCCGGGCTCAACGACTGGGGCGGCATTTCTCCGCTCACGCTCGATCACATCAACCCGGAGCGCCCGTGGCCGCTCATCGCCGATCTCCGCCGCGAGACGACGGCCGCCGGCCTCACGCTGCGCGAGCGGCTCGCGGTCTATCCCGAATACGTCGCCCGGCCCGAGTTCGTCGCCGAGCCCCTCAGGGCGCGCATCGCCGCCCTGACCGACGAGAACGGCCTGGTGAGGGAGTCCTATGAACGCTGGCGACACTGGTAGCCTGACGCTCTCGCTCGACTGGGCCACACCCCCCGTGCGCCGCATCCTGGCCCGCGCTCTCGACGGCGGCGAGGTCGCCGTCGAGGAGGGCGACGTCCTCGCGGAGGCGACGGGCCGCGACCTGCACGCCCTCACGCTCGCCGCCGACGAGATGCGCCGCCGGCAGGTCGGCGACATCGTCACCTTCGTGGTCAACCGCAACATCAACTTCACGAACGTGTGCATCAAGCACTGCACCTTCTGCGCGTTCAGCCGGGACCACCGGGAGGAGGAGGGGTACTTCCTCCCCGTGCACGAGGTCGTCCGGCGCGCCCGCGAGGCGCGGGAGATGGGCGCGACCGAGGTCTGCATCCAGGCGGGCCTCCCGCCGAAGCTCGACGGACGCTACTACATCGACCTCTGCGCGGCGATCACGCGCGAGCTGCCAGATCTGCACCTGCACGCCTTCTCGCCGGAGGAGATCCTCTACGGCTCGACCCGTTCCGGGCTGCCCATCCGCGACTACCTCGCCGAGCTCCGGGCGGCCGGGCTCGGCACGCTCCCCGGCACGTCCGCCGAGATCCTCGACCAGGAGATCCGCGACGTCATCGCGCGCGGGCGTATCACGGTGGCGCAGTGGATCGACGTCGTCACCACCGCGCACTCGCTGGGAATCCGGACGACCTCGACGATCATGTACGGGCACGTCGAGACGCCCGCGCACTGGACCCGGCACATGGATCTGCTCCGGAGCATCCAGAAGGACACGGGCGGCTTCACCGAGTTCGTGCCCTTGAGCCTCATCCACCAGGAGGCCCCGATGTACGCCAAGCGCCTCGTCCCCGGCGTGCGCGCCGGGGCGACGGGCGCCGAGGTTGTCCGCATGCACGCCCTCGCACGCCTCATGCTCGGCCCGACCATGCGGAACATCCAGGCCTCGTGGGTGAAGGAAGGGCCGAAGCTCGCCCAGTGCCTGCTCGGCGTCGGGGCGAACGATCTCGGGGGCACGCTCATCAACGAATCCATCTCGACGAGCGCGGGTGCCTCGTTCGGCCAGCTCGTGGCGCCCGCCGAGCTGCGGCGGATCATCCGCGACGCCGGCCGCATCCCCGCCCAGCGCAACACCGTCTATGAGAGGCTCCGGGTCTACGCCGACCCGGCGGGCGACGAGGCATCGCCGCTCGACGCGGTGGAGGACGCCGAGGCGCGGTTCGGCTCGTACCGCCGTCTGACGGCCGCGAGCGAGTTCCGCTTCACGCGACGGTAGCCCGGCGCGCCTGCTTGTGGTACTAATGGCCGTCGCCGGCAGGCGCACGTGCGCGCGTCGAGAGAACGCCCAACCACGGAGGAACCCATGGCGAAGATGATGACGAAGTCCGCGACGATCACAGCCCTCGCCCAGAAAGCCAGCCTGTCGAAGAAACAGATCGCCGAGGTGCTCGACCAGCTGCTCGCGGTCGCGACCAAGGAGGCCAAGAACGGATTCGTGATCCCCGGCTTCGGCAAGCTCGTCCTCGCCAACCGCAAGGCCCGGATGGGGCGCAACCCACAGACCGGCGAGCCGATCAAGATCCCCGCCAAGCGGGTGCTAAAGTTCCGGATCTCCAAGACCTTGAAGGACACGGTGTTTGGCAAGAAGTAGTCCTCGGCGTTCCTCTTCCTCGACGTCTCCGAGCGTTCCCGGGGCCAGTACGGCCCCGGACGTGTCTCGAGCGCTGCCGCGGGTCTGGCAGGGAATCGAGTACCGCCGGCTGGACGACCCCGGGCCCGCGCGCGAGCTGTTCGCGTTTGCCGCGGAGGCATGGCCCCCGGAGCCGAGGTCGGTGACGGGGCTCGGCGCCTGGGCCGACGGACGCACCTTGGTCGGTGCCGTCCTGATCGAGCCGGAGGGACCGGCGGCGCTCCTGCACGGCCCCGTCGTCCACCTCGGAGAGCGATCTCCGGGCGCCGACGGCGAGAGTCCGAGACCCGCGGCCCCACACGCGGGCCGGGCGCCGGACCCTCGCGCGGCAGTCGCCCCCGAGGTGAGCCCGGCACCGATCGCGGCGCCCCCCGGGACGCCGCGCGACCGGAGCGCGGGAGCCGCGAGCGATGCGCTGGAGGTCGCCGCGCAACTGGCGAGCGCGGCGGTCGACCACGTGGCGGGCTCGGGAGTCGAGACGGTCTTCACCCGCCCGCGCGGACTCGACCGCATCTGGGTCCGCCTCGGCTTCATCCCGGTGCCGGAAGGGGCACTGCCCCGCGGGCTGCGCGGGCGGCCAGGCGCCGGGCTCTTCGCGTATCGCGGGGGGAGTGCGCTCTGGAGCCTGCGGCCGTCACCGCCGGATACCGTGGACCGGGCGAGGTCGCCAGAACGGCCGGGGGGTGTCGTGTCGCGCGACGTCGATCGACCCGGTCCATCCTGACGGTCGATGCGTGTCACGGCCCTCGCCGGGGGCACCGGCGCCGCGAAGCTTCTCCGGGGCCTCGCCGCCTGCATGAACCCGCGCGACCTGACCGTGGTCGCCAACACCGGCGACGACGCGGAGATCTGGGGCCTGCACGTGTCACCGGACCTCGACACCCTGACCTACGCGTTGACCGGCCGCCTCGACCTCGCTCGCGGCTGGGGCGCGGCCGACGACACCTTCCACGCCCTGGCCGCCATGGGCACGCTCGGCGGCGAGACCTGGTTCCGTCTGGGCGACCGCGACCTGGCCACGCACATCTTCCGCACGCGCGCGCTGCGGGCGGGCGTGACCTTGACGGGGGTGACCGGCACGATCGGCCGTGCCCTCGGCCTCCGGATCCGACTCCTGCCGATGAGCGATGACCCGGTGCGGACCCGGCTGCAGACCGCCGATGGGTGGGCGAGCTTCCAGGACTACTTCGTCCGCGGACGGGCGCGCACGCAGGTGCTCGGCATCGAGTACGCGGGCGCCGAGAGGGCGACGGCGGGACCCGCGGTCCTCGACGCGATCCACACGGCGAATGCGGTCGTGGTGTGCCCGTCCAACCCGGTCACCTCGATCGGGCCGATTCTCTCGGTGCCCGGTGTCCGGGAGGCGCTCGCGCAGACGAACGCGATCGTCCTCGCCGTGAGCCCGATCGTGTCCGGCGCCGCCGTCAGCGGGCCCGCCGGCGACCTGATGCGAGCCTGCGGGCTCCCCGTCGCCCCGACCGGAGTGGCGCGCGCCTACACCCCGTGGGTCGACCTGCTCGTGATCGACCGCGGGGACGCCGGGTACTCCCACCCGATCCTGGAGCTCGGGGCGGAGCCGGTGGTCGGCGACATCCTCATGACCGACCGCGAGAGCGAGATCGCCCTCGCCCGCCTCGTGCTCGCGAGCGTCGCGTGACCACCATCGCCGCCGTCCCGGTCAAGGACTTCGCCGACGCCAAGCAGCGCCTGGGGAGCCTCCTCACGCCCGTGGAGCGCGCCGCGCTCGCGCGGACGATGCTCGAGGACGTGCTGGCGGCGCTCTGCGCGTCCCCGGTCGACGTGGTCTACGTCGTGACCCGTGACCCCGAGGTCACCGAGCGGGTGCGGGACTTCCGCGTCGAGATCGTCGAGGAGCAGGCCAACCGCGGCCACTCGGAAGCGGTCGCGCTCGCCCAGGCCGCCGCTTCCGCGCGGCGGGCCGACCTCTTCCTGACGGTCCCGGGCGATGTCCCCGACGTGACCGCGGGCGAGGTGAGGGCCATGCTCGATTCGGCGAAAGCCGGGCGCGCCGCCGTGTTCGTCCCCTCGCTGTCGGGCTACGGCACCAACGGCACCGTGCTGCGCCCGCCGCACCTCCTGACGCTCACGTTCGGCGAGCCGTCCTTCGCCAATCACCTCGCCGCCGCGCGCGCCCTGGACCTCGCGCCCGCGGTGCTTCGCCTGCCCGGGCTCGGGCTCGATATCGACACGCCCGACGACCTCCGTGCCCTCCTCGACCGCGGGAGCCCGACCCGGAGCAGCCGCCTGCTCGAGGCGTGGGGCCTCCGCGACCGCCTGCCGGCGAGCGGAGAGGGCGTCGAGAAATCGACCGTCCACGACGCCCGGTGGGGAGTGTCGGGGAAGAGCCGCGGTCGCTCCCCCGACCGTGAGTGAGGGGATGGGACGACACCGACGTCCCCGACGCCCGGTGGGGGGAGGTCGGGGAGGAGCGGCGCTCGCTCCCCCCGACGATGAGTGCCGCCGTGCCGCGCCGTTACGAGGTGGTCGGCATCGAGGGAATCCCGGAGGTGCGGGCGGACGACCCCATCGCCGACCTGATCCTCGCCGCCGCCGAGCGCCAGGGGACCCCGATCGAAGGCGGCGATCTCCTCGTCGTCGGCCAGAAGATCGTCTCGAAGGCGGAGGGGCGGATGATCAGGCTCGCCGACGTGACGGCCTCGGCCGTCGCCAGCGCCATGGCGGCCGTGCTCGGCCGCGATGCGCGCCTGATCGAGGTCATCCTGAAGGAGTCACGGCGGATCGTCCGGATGGACAAGGGCGTCCTGATCGCGGAGACCCACCAGGGCTGGATCTGCGCGAACGCCGGTGTCGACCAGTCGAACGTCGAGCTGGACACGGTGACGCTGCTCCCCGAGGATTCCGACCGCTCGGCACGGTCCCTGCGCGACCGCATCCGCGCGCTCACCGGGGCCGAGGTCGCCGTGATCGTCGCCGACACCTTTGGACGGCCCTGGCGCGAGGGACTCACCAACGTCGCCGTCGGCGTCGCGGGGCTGGCGCCCCTCCGGAGCTACGTCGGCGCGCGAGACCCGGCGGGACACACGCTGCAGGCGACGATCCTGGCGCTCGCCGACGAGCTGGCGGGGGCGGCCGAGCCCGTGATGGGCAAGCTCGATCGCGTTCCGGCCGCGATCATCCGCGGCCTCGGGCTGCCGGCGAGCGAGGAGGGCTCGAAACCCCTGCAGCGCGACCCGTCGCGCGACCTGTTCAGGTGAGGACGACCATGAAGATCGCCATCATCGGAGGGACGGGCAAGGAAGGTGCGGGCCTGGCCACACGCTGGGCACGGGCCGGCCACGACCTCATCCTCGGCTCGCGGGATCCGGAGCGCGCGACGGCCAGGGCGGCCGAACTCCGCGAGCGATCGGGCACGCTCACCATCGTGGGCGAGGCGAACCGGGAAGCGGCCGGGCTCGGCGACATCGTCGTGCTCGCGGTGCCGTGGACGGGGCTCGACACGACGCTGGCCGAGATCCGGAACCCATGCCGCGGCAAGATCGTCGTGAGCACGGTGGTGCCGCTGACGTTCGGCGGCCCGCGGCTCTTCACGCCGCCCGCCGCCGGCTCGGCGGCCGAGCACGCGCAGGCGCTCCTCGGCGAGGCGCGCGTGATCGCCGCGTTCCACCACGTCGCCGCGCACGAACTGGCCGAGACCGAGCACGCGATCGCGTGTGATCTCCTGTTCTGCGGCGGGGATGCCGAGGCCAAGGACGCCGTCGCCGCGCTCGGCCGGAGCCTCGGGCTCCGGACGATCGACGTGGGCCCCCTCTCCAATGCGGGGCCGCTCGAGGGGATCACCGCCGTGCTGGCAACCATCAACCGGCGCTACAAGGTGAAGAGCTCGGGGATCTCGATCACGGGTTTGTAAGGGGGAGGACTCGTGATGTACGTTAGAGACGATGCCTGGTACCACACCGTGGGAAGCCGAAGCCGTCTTCCAGGAAGTCACGCGCCTCGAGCCGGTCGGGCACTCCGTCGCGGCTGACCTCGGGACCTCGCTGTTCGAGCAGGCGCGCTTCGCCGAGGCCGAGGCCGCGTTCCACCGGGCGATTCGGGCGATCCCGGACAGCGCGGCGCTCCGGCACAACCTTGGCGTCGTGCTCGACCGGCAGGGCAAGCACGGGGCCGCGGCGGCCGCCTTCCGGGAGGCGATCCGGCTCCGACCGGGCGGTGCCCAGTCGCACCTGGGGCTCGCGCTCTCCTGCCGGCGCCGAGGCCTGTGGTCCGAGGAGGCGGATGCGTACGCGGCCGCGGCCCGGCTCAGACCGGAGGACGCCCGCGTGCACTTCGAGCTCGGACGCGCGCTGAGCGCCGGCGGGCGGTTCGCGGAAGCCGTGCCCGCCTTTCGCGAGGCGGTCCGGTTCTCGCCCGAGCAGGCCGACTTCCAGCGGGAGATCGGAATCGCCCTCGGGCGCCTCGGACAGCACCGGGAGGCCGAGTCGCACCTCCGGGGGGCCATTCACCAGGCCCCGACCGACGTGGCCGCGCGGTCTAACCTTGCCCTCGGCCTCGGCAGACAGGGCCGCCACGCGGAAGCCGAGGCGGCCTACCGGGCCGCGATCCGGCTCGACTCCCTGAGTCCCCGCCTGCACCGAGGCCTCGGCGTGACGCTCTTCTTCCTCGGGGACTACGCGGGGGCCGAAGCCTCGTTCCGTGAGGCGATCCGGCTGCGGCGGGACTACGTCACGGCCATCACCGACCTCGGCGAGTTGCTGAGCGAGGAGGGGAGACACACCGAGGCCGCGGACGCGTTCCGGGAGGCGCTCTTCTTCAACCCCGCGAGTCCTGCCGCGCAGCGTGGTCTCGGCGGCGCGCTGTTCTCGCTGGGGAGGTACGCCGACGCGGCGGCGGCCTACCGCGAAGCCGTCCGGCGAAACCCGGATGACCCGCGGAGCCACTTCCGGCTCTGGGACGTGCTGGAGACGCAGGGCAAGTACGAAGAGGCGACGGCCGCCTACCGCGCAGCGATCGCGGTGAAGCCGGATCTCGCCGACGCCCACGCGCGGCTCGGCCGCGCCCTGTTCCGGCTCGGCGCGTTCGCCGACGCGGCCGCCGCCTACCGCGAGGCGCTCCGACTGAGCCCCGGCGACGCGGGCCCGAAGTCCGGGCTCGAGCGCGCCATGCAGATGCAGCAGGCCGCCGACGAGCCCCGCCTCACCTCACCTGCGTGAGTGTCCCGCTCGGGGTCCGGATCGTCGAAGCGTCACGGAAGGGGAGCGGATGAAGGTTCCGGATCCGTTTATCGCGCGAGACGCGAGACCGCGACGCCCAGGTAGATCACGACCACGGCGAGCAACAGCAGGATACGGTCGAGCCACGCGATCGCCGTGAGGGCCGCCGCGCTGCCCTCACGGGCCAGCCGGGGCACCTGGCCGAAGTCGCGCTGGGCCGCGAGCGAGATCATCCCGAGCACGATGACGAACTTCGACGCGAGCACCAGAGCGGCCCCCGTCGCCATCACCCGATCGAGCGGACCGAGGCGCGTGACGTTGTAGAAACCGGTGAGGACGACGAGGCACGCCGCACCCCAGCTGAGGGGGCGGCCCCGGCGGGCGATCTCCACGAACACACGCGCGTCTGCCGACCGCCGCGCCTCTGGCAGCACGACGAGGCTCTGGTAGGCCAGACCGCCGATCCAGGCCGTTATCCCCAGCACGTGAAGCCAGACCGAGAGCAGACTCACCGCGGGAGGGCCAGCGCGCGCGCCTGACCAGCCGAAGCCTTCCTCGCGGTCCGGACCACCCCGCTCAGCACACCGAGCGGGCCGCCGGCGACGCCCCATCACCGGGGGAACCGCTCGATCGCGGAACGCCTCTGCGGCGAAATCCGAAAAGAGCAGGTCCGGCGGTCACGAGCGTGCGGCCGGCGCCAGCCGGCGAAGCCGCTTCACGATCTGCGGCAGGATCTCGAGGACGGCGTCGATGTCGGACGCGGTGGTCCAGCGCCCGAGCGTGAAGCAGAGCGAGCCCTCACGCTCCTGGGCGTCGCAACCGATGGCGCGGAGCACGCGCGACGGCTCGCCCGTCGCCGACGCGCATGCGGACCCGGACGAGGCCGCGACGCGTTGCAGGTCGAGGTCCATCAGCACGCTCTCCGCCTTGACGTGCTTCAACACGAAGCTCGCGTGGTGCGGCAGGCGCTCTCGACCGAGGGCACCCGTCACGCGGGCGTCCGGCACCGCGTCGAGAACGCCGCGCAAGAGCCCGTCGCGGAGGCTCCCGAGGCGCTCCATCTCCCGGAGCCCCTCGGTCCGGGCCAGCTCGGCCGCGATGCCCATGCCCACGATTCCCGGCAGGTTCTCCGTGCCGGCCCGGAGCCCCCCTTCCTGGTCACCGCCGACGATGAGCGGCGCCAGCTTCACCCCGTCCTGCCTGATCCAGAGCGCGCCGGTGCCGGGCGGGCCGTAGAGGTCATTCGAGGAGAGCGTCAGGAGGTCGACCGAGCAGTCCTGGACGGACAGCGGCACCCGGCCCGCAGCTCCCACGCCGTCGACGTGAAAGGCCACGCCGAGTGCCCGCGCGGCACGACCGATCTCGCGCAGCGGCTGGATCGTGCCGATCTCCCCGCTCGCGGCGAGGACGGACACGAGGCCCGTGTCCGGTCGGAGCGCGGCCGCCACCGCCTCCGGGTCGACGCGCCCCGTCTCGTCGACGGGGATCCAGGTCACCTCGAAGCCGCGCTTCTCCAGATCGCGGCAGGAGTTCGCGACCGAGATGTGCTCGATCGTCGAGGTCACGAGGTGGCGTCTGTCACCAGCCCGCAGCGCCGTTCCCTTGATGGCGAGGTTGTTGGCCTCGGTCGCGCCCGACGTGAACACGATTCCCGCCGGAGTTCCGGCGACGAGGCGCGCGACCTTCGCCCGGGCGGCGGCGAGCGACGCCCGGGCCTCGACACCCACCGAGTGGCCGGCCGAGGGGTTGCCGATTCCGGCCTCCAGGAACGGGCGCATGAGTCCGACGACGCGGGGGTCCACCGGCGAGAAACCGGCGTAGTCGAGGTAGACCCGCGCGACCGGGCTCGGCTCCGGCCGCCGGCTGCTAGCCGGTCTTCCGGACGAGGAAGCGGTAGACCGCCCCATCGCGGCCGACCTCCAGAAGGGCGTGCCCGGTTCGCTGCGCCCAGCTCTTCATGTCGGCGTCGGAGGCGGGGTCGTCCGAGACCATCTCCAGCACCTGGCCCACCGCCATCTCACGGATCGCCTCGCGGGTCTTCACGATCGGCATCGGGCAGAAGAGCCCGAGACAGTCGATGCGCCGGTCCGGATGCCCCTGCATGATCGCGAGAAATTCTCACATTGACAGTCAATGCGGGCAACAGAAATAATGACTTGCATGCCGACAGCCCGTCGAGACGTCGCCTGGCCAGGCCAGCGGGTAACGCGGAAGATCCTGATCGCCCTCGGGCTCTCCTCCGCCGTTCCCCTCGGTCTCCTCTGCGTCATCGTGTACGCACAGCTCATCCCGCTCCTGCGCGCCGAAGCGCGCGGGGTCACGGTCCTGGCGCTCCAGGCGCTCATCGCGTTCGCCGTGCTCCTCGCCGCGGGGGGTGCCTGGATGATCTGGAACGTGGCCGCGTCCGTCTCCGGGGCCGGCGGCGCCATGGGCGAACCCGGGCCCCCCGCGGAGCCGCGCCGCTCCGACGAGATCGGTGGCCTCATGGAATCGTTCTCGCGCATGGTCGGCACCGTCGAGGGCCAGGCCGAGGAGATCAACAGCTTCGCCGCCCGGCTCGACGCCGCGTACCGGGAACTCGAGAACACCAACTCCCGCCTGAAGGAGTTCTCGTTCAAGGACGACGTCACCGGTCTCTATAACCGGCGGTTCTTCTCGATCCGGCTCGAGGAAGAGATCAGCCGCTACCGGCGATTCAACCATCCGGTCTCGATCGTGCTGCTCGACCTGGACGGCTTCAAGGACGTGAACGATCATCTCGGCCACGCCGCCGGCGACGAAGGGCTCCGGGAGATCGCCCGGATTCTCCTGGAGCACTCCCGGGGCATCAACGTGATTTCCCGGTACGGGGGTGACGAGTTCGCCGTGCTCCTGGTCGAGACGCCGAAGGCGGGAGCGCGCCTGTACGCCGACCGCATCCGCCAGGTCGTCTCGGACCACCCGTTCACGCACGGCTTCCGCATCACCGCGAGCTTCGGCATCGCGAGCCTGCCCGAGGACATGGTGAGCACGCCGCAAGCCCTGATCCGGGTCGCGGACGACGCGCTCTACGCGGCCAAGCGTGGCGGCAAGAACCGGGTGGCGGCCCGGGAGCCCGGGCTGGTCGACAGGCCGATCGAGTCCGGCGAGAAGGTGATCTGAGATGGAGCCGCGGACCGTCCTCCTCGTCGACGACGACCGTCGCGTTCGCGAGGTGCTCCACGAAATCTTCGTCTCGAACGGGTTCACGGTACATCTGGCGCGCAATGGCAGGGACGGGCTCGAGCGGTTCACGTCCCTCCGGCCGCCCCTCACCGTGACCGACGTCAACATGCCGCTCATGAACGGCCTGGAGTTCCTCAAGGCGGCCCGCGAGATCGACCCGGACGCGGCGATCATCGTCCTGACCGGCGTCGGCGACGTGAAGACGGCCGTCGAGAGCCTGAAGCACGGCGCCCACGACTTCATCATCAAGCCGGTGAACGTGGACGAGCTGCTCATCGCCGCCGATCGCGCCCTCGAGCGCCGCCAGCTCCTCATCGAGCGGCGCGAGTACCAGGTGACGCTCGAGCGGCGCGTCGAGGAAGCCACCCGCAACCTCAAAGCCGCCTACGTGCAGCTCCAGGACACCTACCGGGCGACCCTCGAGGCGCTCGGCTCGGCGCTGGACACCCGCGACGTCGGCACCGAGTCGCATTCGCGCCGGGTCCATGGCTATTCGCTCACCATCGCGCGCGCCTACGACGTGCCGGAGACCGAGATCACGGACCTCGAGCACGGCGTGCTCCTCCACGACATCGGGAAGATCGGGATCCCCGACGCCATCCTTCTCAAGCCGGGGCCGCTCAACCCCGAGGAGTGGCGGACGATGCGCATGCACCCCGAGATCGGCAAGCGCCTGGTCGAGCGGATCCCGTTCCTCCGCGGAGCGGTGCCGGTCGTCTACTGCCACCACGAGCGGTGGGACGGTACGGGGTACCCGCGCGGGCTCGAGGGGGAGAACATTCCCCTGGCGGCGCGCATCTTCTCGGTCGCGGACGCCCTCGACGCGATGACCTTCGACCGGCCGTACTCGAGAGCCATCTCGTTCGTCAGCGCCCGCGAGGAGATCCAGCGCTGCGCGGGGAGTCACTTCGACCCTGCGGTCGTCGAGGCGTTCCTCTCGATCCCCGAGAGCGTGCTCGACGAGATCCGGCGACGGAGCGTGGAGCCGTGAACGCCGATCCGCCGCGGGTGTCCCGGCACGACGCGAGAGGGCCTCGTCGGGCCGACTCCCACTCCTCCGGGACACTGCTCGATCTTCTCCGCGAGGCGCCCGGCGCCGCCACCGCCATCATCATTCCCGAGACCGGACTCCGCGTGACGTACGAGTCGCTCCGGGAGCAGGTGTCGGCCGTGGCGAACGCTCTCGCCGCCGCCGGGATCAACCGCGGCGACCGAGTCGCGATCGCGCTGCCGAACGGCGTCCCCGCGATCGTCTGTTTCCTCGGGGCGGCAGCCGCCGGGACGGCGGCGCCGCTGAACCCCGGCTATCGCTTCGACGAGTTCGCCTTCTTCCTCGAGGACACGAGCGCCCGGATGCTCATCGTCCCCCCGGACGGCGGGGGAGAAGCGCGGCGGGCAGCCGGCGACCGTGTCGCGATCGTGACCGCCGAGATGGACCGGACCGGCACGGTCGGATTCGGAGCCCGCCGCGGTGGGGTGTCGGCGTCCGAGCCCTCGCCGGATGGCATTGCCCTCGTCCTCCACACGAGCGGGAGCACGGGACGGCCGAAGCGCGTCCCGCTGAAACACGCCAACCTGGTCGCCTCGGCCCGGACCATCGCGGAGACGTACTCGCTCGGCCCCGAGGACGTCGCGCTCTGCGTGATGCCCCTCTTCCACGTTCACGGGCTCGTCGCCTCCGTGCTCGCCACGCTCCTGTCCGGCGGCACCGTGGTCGTCCCGGGGCGGTTCAACCCCCTCGCGTTCTGGCGCACCGTCAGGGACGACCGTGTGAGCTGGTACTCGGCGGTCCCGACCCTCCACCAGCTCCTGCTGGCTCGAAGCGGAACGGAGCGCCCGGCGGGCGCCGAGTTCCTGCGCTTCATCCGATCGTGTAGCGCCCCCCTGCCCGTGGAGGCGGCGCGCCGGATGGAGGAGCGCTTCGGCGTTCCCGTGCTCGAAGCCTACGGAATGACGGAGGCCTCTCACCAGATGGCCTCGAACCCGCCGCCGCCACGCCCGAGGAAGCTCGGCACGGTGGGGCCGGGCACCGGCACGCGGCTCGGCATCATCGACGAGGGCGGACAGCATCTGCCGGAGGGCCAGACCGGCGAGGTCGTCATCCAGGGCCCGGGCGTGATCCGCGGATACGAGAACAACCCCGGCGCGAACGCGAGCGCCTTCATCGACGGCTGGTTTCGCACGGGAGACCAGGGAGTGCTCGACGCGGACGGCTACCTTCGCCTCGTGGGCCGCATCAAGGAGCTGATCAACCGCGGCGGCGAGAAGGTCGCGCCGCCCGAGGTGGACGAGGTCCTCCTGGCCCATCCGGCCGTCGCCGAGGCCGTCTGCTTCGCCGTTCCGCATTCGACCTGGGGCGAGGAGGTGGCGGCGGCGGTCGTGCTGCGCGCGGAGGCGACCGAGGCCGAGCTGCTCGCGCATTGCCGGGAGCGGATGGCCGACTTCAAGCGCCCGAAGAAGCTCTACATCCTGCCCTCGATCCCGCGCACCGCGACAGGCAAGATCCAGCGCCGCGCCGTCGCGGCGGCGTGTACGGGCGGCCAGACCTGAACCGCCGTCGGATCCGCCAGCGGACACGCGGGGCCGTGGCGGAACTCCATTGCTCCTGAAGGTCTACCCCGGGAACCGGGGCTCCACGCCGAGCCGCGCTCCTCGCGAGCGGATCGTTCTTCCGGGCGCGGTCGCCGGGACGAGACCAGCAGACACGGGGCGATGAAATTCGTGATCGTGGGCGCGGGGGCCATCGGCGCCTACGTCGGCGCCCGGATGGCGCGCGCTGGCCAGGACGTGACGCTCTTCGCCCGCGGCCCCCACCTGCGCGCGATGCAGGAGCGGGGCGTTCGTGTAGCCGGGCCGGATGGCGAGTTCGAGGCCAGGCCCGCGATCGTGGACAGTATCGAGACGATCGGTCCGGCCGACGCCGTCCTCCTCGGCGTGAAAGCCCACAGCCTGACGGAGCTTGCGCCTCGATTACGCCCTCTCCTCGGCCCGGAGACGGCCGTCGTGAGCCTCCAGAACGGCATACCCTGGTGGTTCTTCCAGGGCTTCGGCGGGGACCTCGACAGCGTCTGTCTCGAGCGGGTCGACCCGGGGGGCGTCGTTGCGAACTCGATCGAGCCTCGTCGCGTCGTGGGCTCGATCGTCTACGTCGCCTCGGAGATCGTCGAGCCCGGCGTCGTGCGGCATATCGAGGGCAACCGCATCTCCCTGGGCGAGCCCGACGGCTCGCGCTCGGATCGATGCCGGACCATTGCCGAAGCGCTGATCCGCTCGGGCTTCCGCTCCCCGATCACGACGCGGATCCGCCACGAGATCTGGGTCAAGATCCTCGGCAACCTCGCGTTCAACCCGATCAGCGCCCTCACGGGCGCGACGCTCGCCCAGATGGCCCGCCATCCCGACGTGTCGGCGCTGGCCCGCGAGATCATGGCGGAGGCGGAAGCCGTGGCGCAGAAGCTCGGCCTGGACCTCCCCATCTCGATCGACCAGCGCATGGCCGGCGCCGAGAAGGTCGGCGAGCACAAGACCTCGATGCTCCAGGACGTCGAGGCCGGCCGCCCGATCGAGCTGGAGGCGGTGGTCGGCGCCGTCGTCGAGCTGGGTGAGCGCCTTGACCTCCCCATGCCCCACACCCGCGCCGTCTACGCCTGCACGAAGCTCATGGCCGAGCGTCGGCGGGGCCTCCGATGAGCTGAACTGGGCGAGGTCGAAGGGCGGACCGCTCCCGCTCGATCGCCCGGTCCGCCGTAGGCTACACCTCGACCCGTTCTCCGTCCCGGGCGGGGCGCGCGAGCCAGCCGAGTTCGTGCGTGATCGCCTCCGCGAGCGCGGCGGCGGCGGCGGGCTCGCCGTGGACGGTGTAGGTCATGGCGGGCGGCCGGCGAAAGCCCCTGAGCCATCGCAGCAGCTCGTCGCGATCGGCATGGGCCGACAGCGCGTCGGTCGTGAGCACCGTGGCCCTGACCGGTACCTCCTGACCGAAGATCCGCACGGTCTTCGCGCCATCGCGCAGGAGCCTCCCGCGCGTGCCCGCCGCCTGGTAGCCGGCGAAGAGCACGGTCGTGCTCGCCTCGGGCAGCTTGTGCTGGAGGTGGTGGAGGATGCGGCCCCCCGTCGCCATGCCACTGCCGGCGATCACGATCACCGGCCCCGACATCTCGTTCAGCTTCTTCGAGTCCGCGACGGTCTGCGAGAGATGGAAGCGCGGCGGGGCGAACGGGCGCTCACCGGCGGCGGCGAGGCGGGTCGCCTCGGCGTCGTGCTCGTCGGGATGGCTGGCGTAGACCACGGTCGCCTGGATCGCCATCGGGCTGTCGAGGTAGACGGAGAGCTTCGGGATGCGCCCGGCTGCCTCCAGCTCACGGAGCAGATAGAGGATCTCCTGCACCCGGCCGATCGCGAACGCGGGGACGAGGAGCCAGCCGCGCTGCCGCTCGGCGCGGGTGACGGCCTCGACCAGCACGATGGTCCCGTCGTCTCCCGGGTGGAGACGGTTGCCGTAGGTCGACTCGACGAGCAACGTGTCGGCTTCCGCGACCGGCTCCGGATCGCGCATGATCGGCACTCCGTACCGGCCGAGGTCGCCCGAGTAGACGAGGCGCCGGCCGCCCACCGCCACCTGCACCACGGCGGCGCCGAGAATGTGGCCCGACGAGGACAGGCGCGCCTGCACGCCGGGCGCCGGCTCGAACGTCTGCTCGAATGCCACCGGCACGACCTGGCCGAGGGCGCGCTCGGCGTCCTCGACCGTGAACAGCGGCAGCGCGGGCTGGTGCCGGGTGGCGCCCACGCGGTTCCGATGTTCGGCTTCCTCCTCGTTCAGGCTCGCCGCGTCCGGCAGCATGATCCTCAGCAGGTCCGCGGTGCCGGTCGTACAGTAGATCGGTCGCCGGAAGCCGTCGCGCACGAGGCGGGGCAGGTAGCCCGAGTGGTCGATGTGGGCGTGGCTCAGGAGGACCGCGTCGAGCGCAGCGGGATCGAACGGGGGCGGCGTCCAGTTCCGCTCGCGCAGCTCCCGCAGCCCCTGGAACATCCCGCAGTCGATCAGGACTCGCGCACGGTCGACCTCGAGGAGAAACTTCGCGCCGGTCACCGTCCCCGCCGCGCCGTGGAAGGTGAGGGCGGCTCCCGCGTCACATGGCCCCCCTGCCGTCATCTGGTTTCCCCGCCCGGATTCGTGGTCGGGTCCGTGCCACCCGTCCGGGGTGCACCCTGCAGCGCCGACACGGGCCAGTCGAAGGTCTCGCAGACCGCCCCGTCGACGCCCGCCTGGACCAGGCGCGGCACGTCGAGGCGCGCCTCGGCCGCCCGGATCGCTTCCGCGCCGGCGTGCGTCGCCGGGTGCGGCGGGACGAAGAGCGTGCAGCAGTCGAGGTCGGGCTCGATCGAGATCTCGAAGGTGCCGAGCCGCCGCGCCTCGCCGATGATCTCGAGCTTGTCCATGCCGATCAGCGGCCGGAGCAGCGGCAGCCCCGCGACCTCGTCGATCCGCGCGATGTTCTCGAGCGTCTGCGATGCCACCTGCCCGAGGCTCTCGCCCGTGGTCAGTGCCTGCGCGCCGGAGGCGCGCCCGATCGCCTCGGCGATGCGCACCATGAGCCGCCGGTAGACGACCACGCGGAGCGGCGGCGGCACCGAGAGCACGACCTCGCGCTGGATCTCCCCGAACGGGACGAGGAAGAGCCGCGAGTGGTACTGCCACTCGGTGAGCCGGTCCACCAGCGCCCGCGCCTTGACCTGGGACGTGGGCGGGAGGTAGGGCACGCTGTGGAAGTGCACGAAACCCACACGGCAGCCGCGCCGCATCATCCGCCAGGCCGCCACCGGTGAGTCGATGCCGCCCGACAGGAGCGCCACCACGGCTCCGCTCACCCCCACGGGCAGCCCGCCGGGCCCCGGCCGGCGATCGAGGTAGACAAAGGTCTCGGCCGGCATCACCTCGACGGTGATCGTCAGCGCGGGGTGCTCGAGGTCCACGCGTGTGCGGGCCCGCTCCAGCACGAACGCCCCGAGCTCACGGCTCAGCTCGACCGACGTCATCGGGTAGGACGTGAACGCGCGCCGGGCAGTGATGCGGAAGGACTCGAACTCGCGGCCGTCGATCAGCCGGCCGATGAGGGCCTTCATCGCCTCGACAGTGGAGGGCGCCCGGTACGCGAGCGCGAAGTTCGCCACGCCCGAGACCCGCCCGAGGCGGTCGGCGACCGCGTCCGGCTTCTCGCACGCCTCGAGGTCGAGGAGGATGCGGCCGGAGAGCTGCTCGACCCTCACGCCCTGGAGGTCCGCGGTCGCCCGCGCCAGGTTCCGCGCCAGGTGGCGAAGGAAGAGGGGGCGGTTGCCCCGCTTGAGGCTGATCTCGTGGTAATGGACGACGATGCAGGGACGGAGTCGCGCCACGCGCACTACCGCGGACCGTTCATGAACGGATCTCCCGCGAGGCGGACGGGTCCTGTCGCGGCGGGCAGCCCCATTCGGCTCGCCACCCCCGCCCGGTGTGGGGTCCCCCGGCTCGCCTCCTGGGGCGCCCCGCCCGCCGCGCCACCCGTCCGGTCCCAGTTGCCGCCGTTCATGTGATCCGGCACTAATATACGCCGCCGGGGAAGGAGCAGACGTTCGCCGACCGGCC